>JAFXYU010000113.1 GCA_017541565.1 bacterium
ACATTCCCGTAATCTGCTTGGCGGATACAAATGCTAATCCGGATGGAATTAATTATATTATAATATAATTAATTCCATCCGGATTAGCATTTGTATCCGCCAAGCAGATTACGGGAATGTTAAGTTTGTTTGCTTCTGCAATAGCAATATCTTCTTTTGCTTGATCTACAACAAAGATAATATCCGGCAAACCGCGCATTTCTTTGATACCGCCAAGAGTCTTACTCAATTTAGCAATCTGTCTGTTTAACTGTGCTTGTTCTTTCTTAGGTAATTTTTCAGCGTGACCTGAATTAACAAAATCTTCAAGTTCTCTTAGTTTGTTAACTCTGCCTCTGATTGTTTCAAAGTTTGTAAGCATACCACCAAGCCATCTTCTGTTAATGTAATATGCACCGGAACGTTTTGCTTCTGAAGCAACTACTTCTGCAGCCTGTTTTTTTGTACCGACAAAAAGAACATTTCGTCCTTTTGCAGCGTATTCTCTAACTGCATCATAAGCAGCGTCCAATAAACCTGTAGTCTTTCTGAGATCAAGAATATAAATTCCGTTTCTTGCACCATAAATATACGGTTTCATTTTGGGGTTCCAGTGTTGTGTTTGGTGTCCGAAGTGTACACCCGCTTCGAGTAATTCAATAAGTGATGCTGTTGACATCTCAATTCTCCTTTTGTTTAACTGTGTATTTTACTACGGGCTTTATAGGCACATCCGGGGGAGTGATTAAGTGACTAGGTGACTAAATGATTAAGTGGTTTTTATTCTCTTAACTAAATATTCGGCTAATCATTTTCTATTTACCCCAGACTAGGGCGAACCTATCTGGCTATAAAACCAATAAAATCGTATTATAAACAGGGTTAAAAGTCAAACAACAAAGAATAAAAGTAATGATTATTCGCTACCCTTCCGATTGGTACGCCCAAGCAGAATGATTGTGGATACTTTCTATAGATTCACATTCAACTTCAAATGAATCAATAATATCATTGTTTCTGAGTTTCAAAACAACATCCCTCAAAACATCTTCAACAAATTTGGGATTGTCATAGGCGTGTTCTGTTACAAATTTTTCATCTTCACGCTTTAAAATAGGATATAATGCAGATGAAGCACATTCCTCAACCGATTCTATCAAGTCCTCCAGCCAAATATGCTCGTCTTCCGGATATGTAATTTTTACTGAAACCATAGCCCGTTGATTGTGCGCTCCATAGTCAGAAATTTCCTTTGAACAAGGGCAAAGAGTTGTTACCGGGACTTTTGCACCCAAATAAAATTTGTATTCTTCATCTTCTTCACCATAATTATCCAAAACTCCTTCAAAAGAACAATCATAGCACATCGGTGCAGAAACTTTTGTAACAGGAGAAGTCTTATTAATAAAAAATTTAAAGTCAAATTTAAGATATCCGCTCTTCGCTTCTAATTTTTCAACAACCGCTTCAAGACAACCTTTTATATCACTACCAAGCGTCTTATTTCTGCGCCATTCGTTCAAAACCTCTACAAAGCGTGACATGTGAGTACCCTTATAATGCGCAGGCAAAGATACGCCAACTGTAGCCTTTGAATAAATAACAATATCGTTAGCGTTCTTTCTCTGAATGGTTAAAGGTAATTCCAACCCTTTAACACCAACCTTCTGTATATCAATACCACGCGAATCCGCTTGATTTTGAACATCTTTCACTAGATTTCGACTCCTTCAAAACTTTTTTGTTCAAGCGCAAGAAGAAGTTTTAAAGCAGCAACTCTTTGAACTTTCGGAGGAGCGTTTCTCAAAAGTTCGACAGCCTTTAGCATCATCGGGTCGTTATCATACCAACGATTACCCTTGCCTTGATAAGTATTAATGATGTCGTAAACATGTTCGATAACTTCACCAGCAACCTGCTCCTGCAAGTTCATCATAAACCCTGCGGCTTCATTTTTTGTTTGGTCAGGTGAAAGTCTCAAAAGTTCCAATGCTTCTTTCAAAATAGGATCTGAATCATACCAGCGTTTGTTAATCATAATATTCCTCTCATTCTTGTTTTATTGTATAATAAAGGGGGGTAAATGTATATAGAGTTTTTATTCTCAAATTAATTTATGGGGGCAATCTATGAAAATTTTACTTATTAACGGTGCGAATCTAAACTTGTTGGGAACTCGTGAACCTGAAAAATACGGCACAACAACTCTTAATGATATTGAAACTATGGTCATAAACCGGGGGAAAGACCTTGGAGCAGAAGTCGATACTTATCAGAATAATCACGAAGGTGAAATTGTTGATAAAATTCAATCTGCAAGAGGCATATATGACGGAATACTGATTAACGCCGGCGGATATACACACACAAGTGTTGTAATCCGTGATGCTCTGGCATCTGTCGGAATACCGACCGTTGAGATTCATATGACAAACATTCATGCGCGCGAAGAATTTCGTCATACATCGCTTATCTCAGGTGTCGCAATCGGGCAAGTTGTCGGTTTCAAGGAACTGAGTTACACTCTGGCTTTAGAAGGTTTGGTTAATTACTTAAAATAATTTCTTTTTAAAATCCCCTCGTGTTTGAGGGGATTTTTTGTTCTCTTTTTCTCTCTCGCTCAAGTCTAACTTATTAATGTCGTTCTCTATTAATATAAAAAATTTTTTCTAAAACAAATTTCAATGCAAAAATTTTTTGTTACAAATATTTACACAAAAATTTGCATTTTTGAAAATATATTAATGCGAATTTTTACAGAAACCTTATTATAAAAATATAAATAACTATTTAACATATAGGAAAACTAAATGATAAACGAAGAAGAAAAAACTTTTCTGAAAACAGTCATAGACAACATTACTTTTATGAGAGCCGCAAAAGTTTTAGAAATTTCAGAAAAAGAGGTGAAAGAAAAACTAAAAACAATCTACAACAAACTTGGAGTAAAAAATATTATCCAAGCATGCTTAAAAGTGTACAAATCAGAAAATATATTAAAGCATTAATACCTAATGTCCAAATATGCGTCTTAACATATCCATTATTGGGTTCAATTTTATAGGTTTAACAGAAAAATCAGTATATGATGTGATTGAAAGGTCAACGTCTTTTACCGCATCCTTTTCGATATCAGCCAAGGTTTTATCCGCAATCAATTGTGTCATTGCATTATCTGCACCTTTTGAAGTATGACTGTCTATAAAATATTTACAAATTTTGTCCTTCGCAAGTTTAATGAATAAAGTTGAATGGAAATTTGATTCCGAATCAGCCATATCATCCTCTGCCACCTTTATATACTTGGCAACCGCTTTCGGATACTTTTTATCAATGTCCTTAACCAATTGAGAATTCTCAAAAGATTTTAAAAATCGTTCGTTCCAGTTACCTTTGTTAACATAATTCATCCCAAAACTTGGGGCATTGCTTATCTTAGATACGTACATATACACACTCCTTACCAAAGGAAAGTATAACACCTAAAAAAATAATGTAAAGACTTTTGTTGTACAAAAAAAAAAGAAACCAATCGTCCGATTGATTTCTTTTTCTTTTAAATTAGATGCTGGCAGCGCGAGTGAGCGAAGTGCGAAGGTCTTTTCTTTGGAAGAAGCCTTGCTTCTGAAAAGAAAAACCGAAGACACGTTCAACGCGAACGAGCAAGACGCGCGAGTGAGCGGAGGCTGGAGGACTTTTGTGAAAAAGAACGTAAGTTCTTTATAGCAAAATCCGAAGACACGTTCAACGCGAGCAACCAAGACTTCGCCTCTGTAGGTCTCCCTCCATTAAAAAAGATACTTAATCTTTTTTAACGGAGTCCTTGACTGTGTTGCGGATTTTGGCTAGAGTGAAGCGTTAGCAAAACTCGTCCTTGTGAGAGCGTTGAAACGAATGACTATTTTGCGAGAGCAAAATTTAATGAGTAAAAACGGTCGAACAGCCAATAATCCAAGAGCGGGATGACTCTGCCTAGCAAAACAATCCAGTGAATTGCTTTGCGAGAGTGAGGGTGGTTTACTTAAACAATAAAAAAAGACAATCACTAAATCCTTAGCAATTGTCTTTTTCATTTAAAATAGATGTTGGCAGCGTGCTATCTTTCCAGGGGGTGGCCCCCCAAGTATTTTCGCCTCTGTAGGTCTTTACGACCGTGTTCGGGATGGGAACGGGTGGTTTACC
>JAFXYU010000114.1 GCA_017541565.1 bacterium
ATCAGGAATATCAACCACGACTTTGAAAACTCCATAAACGCTGTTCAAAATAGATATTATTTGTGTTTTAATAACGCTTTTTCCAAGTTTTGCAGACAGTTGATTTTTATATTCTGCCAACTTTGAATTTATAGTTGTCAAAACACTCGTTTCATCAGCATCTTTGTATAAATAAATAGTTGCTCTGATATTAAAATCGTGTTTTATAGGGGATAGCACTTGGACATAATCTGTTAAAGGTCTTATTTTATCATCAGACAAATATTTTAATACAATTTCCAAAACCTCCTGTGATGGGTTTCCATCATCAGTTAAAGGATAAATATTAACCACGCCCGGAGACGGTGAAGTTATTGCGACATCAATTATTGACTGATGTGCTGATAAAGTATGATAACGATATGCACCACGACTCCCTGCGTTGGAGAATTTTTCGGGAGCTTGTCTGATTCTATCTCTTAAATTGTCAGCTTCCTCATCATCTGCACCGCCCGATGAAATGGTTGTGTTTTCAACTTTTGAGATATAACTCAACGGTGTAATTAAATTGTTTATTGATCCGAGAATATAATTATTCGATGCCGCACCTGCGGTTTCACAAGTTGCTTTTACGGTCGCATCTTTGTTACCTGCATAAATGATTACATCTTGATCCGTTTGAAATACAAACAGTCCGTCTTTTGTCTCGACTTCTGTTCCTTTTTGAATCGTAAAATCAAAGTCGAGTGCGTTTTCAAGACTAAATTTAAGTGTTGTTACAGAACAGCTTGCAACTAATTGTTCAACACCTAAAGGCTCGCCAATGTGTTTAAGAATATCAAGAGGTGCATAACTTAAAAGGTTTTTCTTGGCTGTTTCTTGAATTTCCATTCTTAAAACAGTTTCTCTGTATGCTCCGACATCAATCATCAACCTTTCAATTTGAGCAGGTTGTAAAACTTTCCCGGATTTCTCTTCAAACTTTTCAATCCACTCTTTTGTAATAATATCGGGATCTCTATCAATAAAATTCGGCTCAGGTAGTTTTGTCATAATGTAACCTCCACAGATCCTGAAGTTTTACCTTTAGCCAATGTCCATTCAACTTTTATGAGAATGGTTGAACCGTTGATTTCAACTTCTGTTTTATTTACTTTTACTCTTGTTTCCCACAGATTAATTGCATCTATTGTTTCTCTGATAATGTTTGCTTTCGCTATATTTATCGGGTAGTCCACATATTTAATGATGTCTGAACCGAATGTTGGTCTGTGCGGATCAGAGCCTTTTTGAGTTTGTAAAATTATTGCGATGCATTGGTTAATATCCTCAACGCCCTCTGCGACACCGCCGATTCCGTTGAGTTTACATTGCCAATCAACATAAGTTATTTCATTTAAGTTTGTCATTACATTCCTTTATCAGGTGTAGATGTTGGACTTCCCTGATTTCCTGTGTGTTTATGATCGTTATAAATATCTCTCATTGCTTGCATTGATGATGTTTTATCTGTAATGTCAGCTTGAGATGTTATTCCGTCTGTGTTTGAAAGTGTTCCCTCGTGGGTGATATTTCCGATTAAATGTATATTGGGGAATGAAAGTGTGAGGGTTTGAGTTTCTTTATCAACATTCGCAAAAGTGCCATCTTCAAAATTTGCGGAAACTTGCTTTTCTGTTTCAATAATCGGAGTATCTTCAGTTGTATAAATTGCTCCTAAAATTACTCCATCTTCTGAATTCTGATCCATTAGACAAGCGACTTGTTCACCAACTGCCGGCATAGAATAAAACTTGTCTTTGAATGTTTTATTTTGCAGGACTGCGAGCCAATATGAATTCATTCCGTCTTCTGCGAATTGGACTCTTGCTCTTGCGGTCAGAGGATTTATAGATGTTACAGTTCCAAACCTTAACACGATTTAACCTCCAAACTTGTTGCATAGCCTGAAGTTTTATCAATTATGTGGTGAGCTTCGGTTATGTGGTATTTTCCTGAAAAATAACCAAGATCTTTAAGTTCAGCATTTAATCCTGCGACTAAATAAGGATTTCCCGGCATTGATAAAGAGCCTTCAATGGTGTAGTTACCTTTAGCAAGTGCCGCCTTTGCCTGTAAAAGAGCCTGTTGTTTATTCTCTGCTCTGACAGAGAGTTTAAGAGTATCACCTTTGACACAATTCGGATTTTTAGCAGTCGCTGTTACATCTTTGCCTGTCTTTGGGTTTCGATATGCAACTGAAACCGATTTATATGCGTGGCTTGTTTTTTCTGTCAGCCTTATACTTGATAAATCCGATTTATAGATAATTTTCGCTGAATCAGCAGAGATTAACTTTTCAGATTTATAAAAGACGAGTTTATCTTCGGCAATTTTGAAAATATATCCATATTGCTCAGATAACCTTTTCAGGAATGATAAATCCCTCTCTTGATTTTGAGTGATTCTTTCAACCTTAATGTCCTCAATATCTCCGACAAGAGTTAATTCGTGCTTTCTTGCAATTTCATTTGCGATTTGTTTTAAGGTTTTATTTTCATATCCGACAGAATTTGGCTGACGGAATGCTTTTTTAATCCCTGTCGCAAGTGCTTTTACAATTAAGGTGTCAGGTGGGGAATTATATTCAATCTCATCAATTTCAAATATTCCGCAATTTAATAATTTTGATCCGACATAACCGATATACAAACGCAGAGCATCACCTTTAGATGGAATCCAAGCACCATTCCATAAGCCCTCTGCATCTTCAAAGGTAATTGTTATTTCATCACTTTGTCCCTGTTCGTAGTCGGAATATTCAATCGTTACGACATAATCCGAAACGTCTTCTGTGATGTTTTTATGGTTATATTCTAATTTAAAAATTGGTGTTAGCATTTATTCTTTCCATGGGGGTAATGTAAATTTGATAGTCTCTGAATCTTCCAAGACAGGAATTCTTAAATGTATTCCTGAATCTAAAATTGGAGTAATAGGCACATCGGGATTAGCTTTTATAATTGGCTCATATTTTGAGGGATTTTTATAAAACTTATTAGCGATTAAATCCCACCTGTCTCCGTCTTTTGTAATGTATGAGTAATATTCCGTCATTCTTTTTTCTTTAATCCCTGTTGTTCTTCTTCGTCTTCAGGTATTTTCCCTGCGTATTCCTTTAGTTGAAGTTCAACCTGAATCGCAATTAAATCACCTTCAGGACTTGTTTGTTCTGTTGTTTTTTGTATTTGTGAGATAACGAACGCTCCGACATATTCGCCATTCCCTTTTATGAATTTGAGCGGTTTTCCAAGTTTGGCTTCCGTTCTTATTTTTAAGATTTCCTCTTCCGGCACACAAAAAGATGAATGTAGATTTAATTTAATTGTGAATTCTTGCAAGTTCTCGCCCAAGAACTGTAAGAGTATTTTGTTATTGATTCGCTCGTGTTCAGCGTAATTGTAAGTTATGGTGTCATTGATTCCGTCAAAGTATGTTATTAAATCGAATTGAATATCGCCAAGTTGTGCAAACATTAGTAAGCCAACCTCTCTTTTCGTTCAAATTCTCTTTTTAGAATTGCCACAACCTCGTCTTTGTGCCTTTTTAGAAGTTGTGAGAATTCATCCTTTGAAGTGCCTGACGGCATTGATATTGTTGGGGAATAATTAACAACAAAAGATGCACCGCCTCCGATTCCGACTCTTCCAATGTTTCCTCTGATTCCTCCAATCATAAGTCCTAAATTCTTATTC
>JAFXYU010000115.1 GCA_017541565.1 bacterium
GAGGAATTGTTTATGATAAACAGTTCCTCTTTTTTTATCCGAAATATGGTATAATTCAAATTATGGGAAGAAAGAGAAAAATAAATTTATCCGTTGGTAAAAATAAAATCTGGCATTTTGTCGTAACATTTGCTTTGATGGCAACGGGAATATATTATCTGGGACTAAACTACGTTCCGCAGAAATGGTATGAAACTCAAACAATGCTTCCGAATCAGGTCGAATCATATTATGTTGACCAATGGTGTACTTCTGATTTCGGAAGAAAAGAAGCAATTCTCTGGGATTTAACAAGAGTGGATTGTCTTGCAAAAGACTACGCAATTGAATTTGATTTCGCAAAAAAATGGGCGGAAAGTGTAGGACAGGCTCTTTACTATTCAAAAATGACCGGAAAAGCACCTGCTGTCACACTTATTTTGACTTCCCCTCTGGATTACAGGTATGTAAAAAGAATTGAACGACTTGACCACGGAATAAAAATATTTTTGATAAAAGCGTTTTAAGAATTTAATGTAATCGGGCGGGTTGCAGAATGCAACCCGCCCGATTCGTTTTATTTTGAGCATAAAACAATTTTAAATCTATTTTAGAGCAACCGTCATATCCGCTTCAACGCAAACTTTTCCGTCAACAGAACCTACTGCATGGCATTTGCTAATCGGTCCTTTTGTTTTTACAAGTTCAACATGCATTTCAAACTTGTCACCCGGACGAACGATATTTTTAAATCTTACATTATCAACACCCGCAAATAAAGTTAATTTGCCTTTGTACTCAGGCTGGCACATCAAAATAGGAGCAGAGCATTGAGCCATTGCTTCCAGTTGTAAAACTCCCGGCATAATCGGGTTTCCGGGGAAGTGTCCTTGGAAAAACTCTTCATTCATTGTCAGATTTTTATAACCCTTAGAATATTTACCGGGGATACATTCCGTAATTCTGTCTACCAAAAGAAACGGATATCTGTGCGGTAACATTTCCATAATCTGATGTATATCAAAAGATAAAACTTCTTCTTCTTTAATCTCGTCAGTCATTTTTTTACTCCTTATATTTTTACTAATTTGGGTTTCAAAATCTGTGCAACTTTTGTGTGGACGGCATGTCCTGCCTCTTTTACAAGAATTTGTGCTTTTATATTAAGAGGAGATACACCGGTCAGGTACAAATCTCCGATTAAATCCAAAATCTTGTGCTTGATTGGTTCGAGTTCCGAACGTAAAATAGTTGTATACCCGACATCTTTAAGCCCTACCGTATTATCAACGGTAACACCTTTTGCAAAACCTAATGCTTGATATTTTGCCAAATCTTTGTAGAACCCGAAAGTTCTTGCTTCAATAATTTCGTTGAGGTTATCCGGATTCAACGTTACCCAGCGGTTATGCAAATCCGGATGATCATAATTTACGGCATAAGTTATTCTGTTTTCTTTATCCGGCAAAATTACAAGACTGGTTTTTCCGTTGAGATAATAAATCGGCTCGCTCACGGTATATTGGTCTTTATTTTTTCCGTCAATTCCCGCATTTTTAAATAATTCTACCCAAACTTTTGCACTTCCGTCAAAAATAGGCATTTCTACCTCCGAAAGATAAACGTCAATATCGGTTATCCCGCATATTGCGCATGCTGCTATAAAGTGCTCGCAAAGCATAACTTTGTATTTGTAATCACCTAAAAGAGTCCTTTTATCTTTACTGCAAAGAGTTACACAATGGTCCGTAGAATGAAGATTTTCGATACATACACTGAAAGGTGTGTCCGCACCTTCGGAAAAAATACGAATCCCTCCTCCGCGCGAAGGTTTTATAACAACTTCGCACAGTTTATTTTTCATTAATGAATTACCGGATGTTTTGATTTCGTTTTTTATTGTAACCATCGTTTGACAAGTGATTGAGTGATTAATCAAACCGGTGATAAAGTGAGTTTAAAATCACCTGTTCACATGCTCACCTGTTCACTCTCCATTATACTTTTTCTGCCATCTCATCTTCAAAAGATTTGAGGAGCGGTTCGTACTTTTTGAATTTGCCGATTAAATCGCCCGCATCCTTTAAGATTTTGAGTTGTTTAATAAACTCTTTTCTCGGGACGGCTGGTGAACCTACAACAATTGATTTTTCAGGGAAACTCTTTGTTACACCTGCTTGTGCAGCAATAATCGTATCATTTCCGATTGAAATATGGTCTGCCAGGCCTGCCTGACCTGCAATTACAACCCTGTCACCGATTACGCAACTTCCTGCAATACCCACCTGAGAAACAATCATACATCCTTTACCGATACGGCAATTGTGTCCTATCATTACAAGGTTATCAATTTTTGTGTTATCTCCAACCATTGTATTTTCTATTGTTCCGCGGTCGATACAAGTATTGGCGCCGATTTCTACATTGTTACCAATAATAACCGAACCGATTGAGGGAATCTTAAATATAACCTGTTCAACGTTATTTTCCTTGATTTCACCGTCTTTTCTTGCCTGTTCTATGTTGTTCGGATTTTCGGTTACAAAACTGAAACCGTCAGCGCCTAATGATACACCGTGATGAAGAATAACTTTGTCGCCGACTTTAACCCTGTCTCCGATGTTTACGCAAGGATGGAAAAAGCATCCGCTTCCGATTACGGCATTGTTACCGATGTAACTGTTTGCCAGAATTTTTGTATTGTCACCTATTACGGCATTTTCCGCAACAACAACATTTGCGCCCAAAGATACGTTTTGACCGATTTTTGCCGTCGGTGCAACAACAGCGGAAGGATGAATCCCATTATTTACCAAAGGTTCTTCATAGAACATTGTGATAAGTTTCATCATCGCAAGACGCGGTCTTTCAACCTCAATTGTTGTAAATCCGTCTATATTAACTCCCAAAGGAACAAGCGCCGCACGAGCCTTTGTTGAAGAAAGGTTTGCAATTTCTTCTTCGCCCAAAGCAAGCGCGAGAGTATTTTCGTCAGCAAGCGCCGGCGGTGCAATGTTTGTTATTGCAACATCGGCTGCCTTTGTAAGCATACCGCCGGTAATTTGTGCAATCTGTTCCAATGTAAAAGTTTTCATAATACACTCCTTATTTATCTCTAATGGTTAATTTTGTTTATTATATTTGTAGTGGATTTTCCTTCTACAAATTTTATGAACTCTACTTTAATATTATTTCTTAAAACTATATCCCTCTCAGGAAGCGTTTCTATTGTATAATCCGCTCCTTTAGTATAAATATCCGGTTTAATTTCCTCCAAAAGATTTGCCGGAGACTTCTCTTCAAATAATACCACATAATCGACACAGTTCAAAGCAGTTAATATTTCGGCTCTGTCATCTTCGCCGTTAATCGGTCGGCTTTCGCCTTTGAGAGATTTTACGGAAAAATCGGAATTTAGCATTACGATTGAATAGTCGGCAAGTTTTTTTGTTGCCTCCAGATATCTGATGTGTCCGACATGCAGAATATCAAAGCATCCGTTTGTTGCAGCAAAAGTTTTACCTTCTCTCTGCCCTTGTCTTACAATTTTTACGATTTCTTCTTTGGAAACTCTTTTTCCCATCAATTCTCCCTCTTATCATTCATTTTACGACAAAATAACCGTTCAAGCCATGCAAAAATTACCACTTGATGTAAATTTTTGTAACAATTTTATAAAAATCATTAAAGTTTTTCAAAAATGTGCCGATATACATGGGGTGTATCAGTAAGATTATTTTTTCAACTATTGATACTACGTATCTCAAAACTTTTAAAAGGAGTCGATTTTGACAGAGTTTAACAAGTATAGTCTGTATTCAATGTACGGCGGTATGCATTTGCCAGATGTGGACGAGGTAGACAAAATGGTTGGCGATTTGCGGTCAATCAAAGAATATGATAAAATGAAAGAGTATCTGGAAGACCATTTCGGAAACTTTGACGGCATCAAATGGCAGCAATATGATGAACTGGGCAAGCAAGTTTATATGAAAATCGCTGATGACCACGTTGAATTTGTGGCGCTCAGACAAGACAGAAAGTACTACAGTAAAGGTTTAAGAATCAAACGTAATTAGTAATATCAGCAGCAAATTGAAAGGAGCAAAAAAATGACAAATGGAATTAATAGAAATTTTCAACCACAACAACCAACAC
>JAFXYU010000116.1 GCA_017541565.1 bacterium
GGTGCAGTAAGAAAGAAACTTTCTGAATATGCAATTCATTTGAATGAAAAGCAAAAAATCAGATTAACATACCTCGTTAGCGAAAAACAGTTTGCTAAATACTATGCTGAAGCAGCAAGAAAGAAAGGCGTTACAGGTACAATCCTGTTACAACTTCTTGAATCAAGACTTGACAACGTTCTCTATAGAGCAGGTTTCGGTGTTACGCGTAAGCAATCAAGACAAATCGTTAACCACGGACATGCTTTAGTTAACGGCAAAAAGGTTGACATTCCGTCATACCTCGTTAAAGCAGGGGACGTAATTACTATAAAGGCTAGAAGCAATGATTACCTCAAGGCTGTTATGAGTACAATCGATTTATCACTGGCTCCGGCTTGGTTGACTATCGATAAAGACGCTTTGAAGATTACATTCGAAAGAATACCTCAAAGAGAAGAAATGGATCCTGATTTCAAGGAACAACTCGTTATAGAATACTATTCAAAATAAGCTTCATAGGAGAGAAAAATATGGAATTAAAAATTAAAACCGTTAATACAATGACCAGTTCAGATGGCTCACAATATGGTAAATTTACTATCGAGCCGTTGGAAAGAGGCTTCGGCAACACTATCGGTAACGCTTTAAGACGTGTATTACTTTCCAGTTTGGAAGGAACAGCAGTTACTTCTTGCAGAATAGAAGGTATCACTCACGAATACACAGCAATCCCCGGTGTTTTAGAAGATGTCATTGACGTTATGTTAAACCTCAAAGGTTTGGCTATCAAGACTGATTCTAAAGAACCTCAGCAATTAAGAATTGACGTTGACAAACCGGGCGCTGTACTTGCAAGCGATATTCAACTTCCTGCCGGCGTTAAGGTTGTTAATCCTGACTGGCTTATTTGTACAATAGCAGAAGGCGGTTCATTCCACGCTGAAGTTATTGTTGAAACAGGTAAGGGATACGTTGCTAACGATATTCCGAGAAATGCTAAAGCAGGCGTTCCTATCGATATGCTTCCGATTGACGCAACTTTCATGCCTGTTAAGAGAGTAAGATACGACGTTGAAAACACTCGTGTAGGTGACAACATCGATTTTGAAAAACTTAACCTTGAAATTTGGTCAAACGGTACGGTTGATGTAACTACCGCATTAACTCAATCTGCAGAATTGCTTATTGAACACTTCGTTCAAATTGCTTCTATTGCAGGAAACGGCGTTCATAAAGATATTGAAGAAACAATTTCTTCATCATCCGCAATTGTTGAAGAAGAAAAAACAACTTCTTCAGAAGGAGAACCTTCTATAACAATTGATGAATTGGAACTTTCCGTAAGAGCATATAACTGCTTAAAAAGAGCAAGCATCAATTCTATGGCAGAACTCTTAAAGAAATCAGAACATGATTTATTAAATATTAAAAACTTCGGTAAGAAATCTTCCGATGAAGTAATAGAAAGACTTCACCACTTCGGTTTAGACCTTGCTCCGAATCCGGAAATGGACGAAAACGGGATGGTTATAGAAACTGCCGAATAGCAGTTATGAGGTGAACAGGTGATTAAGTGATTAAGTGAACAAGTGAAAATAACAATTCACAAGTTTTACAAAAATCCATAAAAATTCACTCAGTCACTCAATCACCTGTTCACTTAATCACTTTAAGAAAATAAATAGTAAAAGACAATAAAGGAAAGTAAAAATGAGACACCAAACAAAAAAACATACGCTTGGTAAAGCACAAGACCAAAGAAAGGCTTTGTTGCGTTCATTGTGTACTGAACTTTTAACTTATGGTGAAATCAAAACTACAATGGCTCGTGCAAAAGCACTTCAACCTTATGCAGAAAACGTAATCACTATGGCTAAAAAGGGCGACCTTAATTCAAGAAGACTCGCCGGCAGATACATTTTTGACAAAGAAATCGGTCAATTCATTGACACAGCAACAGGCGAGATTTTTGAAACCAAGCAAGAAGGCAAAAAGTTAGCACCTCAAACTGTTTTGAGAAAGTTATTCAGCGTAATCAGCGTTAAGTATTCTTCACGTAACGGCGGTTATACAAGAATATTCAGACTTCCTCCGCGCAGAGGGGATGCCAGCGAAATGGCACTTATACAATTGGTATAACTAAATGCGCTACGCTCTTGACGTTCAGTACTCGGGTAAAAACTATTCCGGAAGCCAGATTCAATTTGAAAACGGCAAGGAAATAGATGAACCCACGATACAGGGCGAACTGGAGAAAGCCCTTAGCACTTTGATAATAGGCGGCAGGGATGTCGCAAAAAATAAAAAACGACGAATTAAAACAATCTTCTCCGGAAGAACCGATAAAGGAGTCAACGCTCTCGGTCAGGTAGTTCATTTTGATACAGATAAAGAAATTGTTGCTTCAAGTTTTATCTATCACATAAATGAAATTCTACCCAACGACATTTCGGTTAATAACCTGAGAATTGTTCCCTCATCATTCCACGCTCAAAAGTCTGCAAAGTCGAGATATTACAGATATGAACTTATCAACAGACCTTATAAACAAGCGTTTGACGGTGATATCCTTAGAGTTAAGTATGATTTGGATATAGAGCGAATGCAAACCGCTTTGAATTTCCTTTTAGGCGAACACGATTTCTCAAGTTTTAAAAGTTCCGGAACGCTAAACCCAAGCAAAGTTTGTTTTATCAAAAGAGCCGAAGTCGAAAGACAAGGCGACAGAGTTTTTATACATATTGAGGGAAACCGATTTCTTTATAATATGGTAAGAACTATCGTCGGAACGCTTCTGGAAATAGAAGGTCACCATCTCCCCGTTGAGAAGATGAAGGAAGTTCTGGAGGCTAAAGACCGCAGAAAAGCGGGACAAACAGTCAGTCCTTTTGGATTGACATTAGTTAGGGTAGAATACCCTGACTAAGTGAGCAGGTGAACAGGTGATTAAGTGATTAAGTGAATATAAAATTACAGAAATCATACTTGTTCAAACAGAAAGATTTTATACTCACTTAATCACTTGCTCACTCAGTCACTCAATCACTATTGAAATAAAAATAACAAAATGGAGACAAGAAAAATGCTAAATAAAACATATTCAGCAAAACCTCTTGAAGTTGAAAGAAAATGGTACCTTATCGACGCTGAAGGCGAAGTATTGGGACGTTTGGCAACAAGAGTTGCAAATATTTTAAGAGGCAAAAACAAACCTGAATACACTCCGAACGTTGATACAGGCGATTTTGTAATCGTTATCAACGCTGAAAAAGTTGTAGTTACAGGTAACAAGGAAACTGATAAAATCTATTATCACCATACCGGTTTTCCGGGTGGACTCAAATCTGCTTCTGTTAAAGAAGTTCGTGAAAAAGATGCAACTAAATTGATTGAAAAAGCCGTTAAAGGTATGTTGCAACATAATACTTTAGGCGACACTCAATTCACTAAGTTAAAAGTATACTGCGGTTCCGAGCATCCACATGCTGCTCAAAAACCGATTGTACTTGAAAAGGAGGCTAAATAATGGCTGAATCTAAAGAAATTATGGCAACAGGCAGAAGAAAATGCGCAATCGCAGTTGTTAAATTGGTTAAAGGTAAAGGCAGAATCTTCGTTAACGGAAAGAAACTTGCTGATTATATCGGCAACATGCCTTCTGTTGAAATGATGATATACAGACCTTTGGTATTGACTGAAAACCAAGATAAATATGACGTTAGAGTAAAAGCAGTAGGCGGCGGTATCGTTGCTCAGGCTGCCGCTATCAGACACGGGATTTCAAGAGCATTACTTAAATCTAATGAAGATTACAAGAACGTTCTTAAATCAGAAGGTCTTTTGACTCGTGACGCAAGAGTTAAAGAACGTAAGAAATACGGCAGAAAAAGAGCGCGTAAGAGATTCCAATTCTCAAAACGTTAGAGATAAATATAATAGGGAAAATCCTATACAGAAAAAAGAACTCGGAAAACGGGTTCTTTTTTTGTAAAAAATTTTTATACTTTTGTAAAGAATTAGGCAATTTTCATTTTTCATATAACTTTATAGCATTGCAAAGCATGCTTGTGCGATAATATAAATAGGAAAAAGGCTGAAATATAAAAGATGTTGGTTACAAAGTGCAGTAGTATAAATTTTGGGCAGGCGATTAAAGTTCATCGTCAAATGACGCTTTTGGCGCTGAAAGATAATAATGTTTTGACTGATATCGAAAAAAATATGGTATCACAGTTTGTAAAGGAGCCTGATTTAATCAGGGGTGAACTTGAGGATTTTAATGCAGGACATTTCTATGATGCGCTAAGTGAAGATCCGAGTTTTGGCAGAAAAAATGATGATAAAAATAATGCTTTGAGTAAATTTTTATACCATAACGGTGAAAGTGAAAAGGCTGTAATGGCGGGGAATAGAGAACTTGCCCTGAGGGAGGCGGGGTTTGCCGCACATTACCTTCAGGACGCTGCAACTCCGCCGCATGTTGAACACGGAAATTATTTGCATAAATTCTTCAGACTCTTTATGCACAAGGATTTTGAAAGAGGCAAAAAATTTGGTGCAAGCTCACGTCTGCCATTCCTGATAAACCACTACATCAAAGAAGAAATTCCGTTTTCAAATTTGGCATCACTTCTTCATAATACGGCACTTTATACCGTTCAACCGGAAAATCATGTATCATATTCAAACAAAAAACTCTGGCCGAAAATTCAACAGAGAACCTTCAACCGCGGTGTTAATGCTACAAAAGCTTATTTTGATTATGTTTTCAGCAAACTCCCGAAAAAGATTTAGGTCATATAATCCTGCACTGTCAAACCTGCATACATCTGAAGCAACGCGTTTATATCTTCCGAATTTTTTGAACCTAAAACTGCCATAGAAGACTGGTAATTGTTTTCAGCAAGCCAGCTTGCTACATCACTTCTGATGTTATTAATATCTGCCCAATTTGTGCTGTTAGAAGAGAAATCGTAGTAGCCGGAACTGTTAACAAAAAGCACTGTTTCCATGCATCCTGAACCCATCCCGCCTTCTTTGGTGAAGAAATTTTTAATGTTTACACTGTTTAGAAGTCCGCTTGCGCCCTTCTTTGCAATATAACTTGCAGGGTCGTTTGTACCATAGTTATCCATACTTATTATATGCAGAGTTTCCAAATCGTTTTTCTTGTTCGCAGTTGCACCATTTGCAAGCACATCGAATATTAAAATGGTATCATTTGCATTCATGTTTCTTAAATCTAATACGTCATTTCCGCCCAAGTCCGAGATATCGTGCGAAACCTTCGGATTATAAACACGGTAAGTATCGTCTCCCACTCCTGCGGTTGCTGAGATTTTCTTGCCGTTTTCATGGAATTTGATTATGTTATCACCTTCATAAGCGGTAATTTTGGTTGTGTTTTTACCTGCTGTAATATAATCTCTCAATGCAGTTCCTGTAACGGATTTGTTTTTCTTATCATCATAATAATCAAACTTGATATATTGCATAGGCGAACTTAACCCGTCGGTTATGTTATGTTGTATATGATTATAACCACTGTATTTAATATCTACATTTATATTGGTATTATTGTAATTTTTGTTCTTAAAATAGTCTTTTATAGTTGTTTTTACTGTTTTTTCTTCCAATTTTTCATTAATATACGAACAGTTTAAAATAAGATTATTTCCCGATTTTGTATACCAATAACGTTGGAATTGGTTGCCCATATCAATATTCAAATTCACAGAATCGGCTTTTTGAGCATCGACTATTGTATCATTTCCGTCAC
>JAFXYU010000002.1 GCA_017541565.1 bacterium
GCACATGGGAACAATATCAATTGCGTGGGCGGCAGGACTCAGAAAGATTGGAGTAGAACCATTCGTGCCTCCTTATACAAGTAAGAGAACGCTCTCTTTCGGAACAAAAAATTCGCCGGAAGCAATCTGCCTTCCGTATAAATTAATACTCGGAAACTTTATTGAAGCAATTGAAGGCGGAGCAGATTACGTTGCTATGATTACCTCTCCGGGAATTTGCAGACTGGGTGAATACGGAAACAATATTTATACAACACTAAAGGACCTCGGATATAAGGCAAATTACATTGAATTGTCACTCTATGACGGAATAAAAGGATTATACAAATTTTTAAAAGAAATATCGGGGAAAAACGATCCGATACTGATTCTGCGGGCAATTAACATCACTGTCAGAAAGATTTTTGCAATTGATGATCTTGACAGAGCACTCTCATATTATCGGGCAAGAGAAATTCACACGGGTGATGCAGAAAAGAATTATAAAAAAGCACTAAAACTCATTGACAAGGCTGATTCTACACACGAACTCGGAAAAGCGTACGAAAAGGCATTAAAAGAGATAGAAAAAACCGAAATTGATGAGAACAAAGAAGTACTTCACGTTGATTTGACCGGTGAAATTTTCCTCGTTAATGATGAATTTTCAAACCAAAATATTGAACGCGAACTCGGAAGAATGGGGGTTGAGACAAGAAGAAGCCTTACAGTCGGAAGTTTCTTAAAAGATGCAATAATACCAAAAGCATTTCAGAATAAAGAAACACACTTGCAGAGAGCAGAAAGAATGGCAAAACCATATTTGATGAGAGACATCGGCGGGGATGCACTGGAATGCGTATCTGACGTTGTATTTGCGGATAAAAAAGGGAAAGACGGTATTATACACATTTCACCATTTACTTGTATGCCGGAAATTATGTCACAGAACATTTTCCCGACAATGAGAATGGAACACGAAATCCCGATTTTGCCGCTGATTATGGACGAGCAAACCGGACGCGCAGGATATATTACCAGACTTGAGGCATTTGTGGACTTGATGAGAAGAAAAAAACGCGCAAAGATAAATAAAAATAAAACAAGAGTTTAGAAGTAATCATGAAAATAAGATGTACAACATTTAAAAAACCGCAAAACCTGACAAAAGTACAAAAAAATCTTTGGAACCTGAGAGAAGAAATGAAACTTTCCAATATTTTGGGTGACCACAAAAGGTTTGTTAATGCTCACAATGCATTCATGAGCGAATATGTTGCCCATCCGAAAGATGCTCTTACGCTTCCTCCGACTACAAGATTTGAAACATCACTTTTTTCCAGAACAGGATGGAATATGCTCAAAGTTATGATTAAAGAAATCTTCAGAAAAAGAACAGCGGAAGAAAAAGAACTTGCAATTAGAATCCGGGAAATTAATCAAAACAGAAATTATTATGTCTAAACTTGAAAAATTCGATTGATTTTGTACAATCAATATAGGAATATTCAACAAGAGAAACGAATGCTAGAATTCAGTTATAAAAACAGTGATATCTCAATAATAGGCGAAGAAAACGGACTTAACATTGAAACCGAATTTAACGAATATGCTTCGCAAATATCTGATATTATAAAAAATCTCAACCAAAGAAAAGATAAACCCGGAGAACGCCTACAGTGGATGAATTTGGGCTACAATGAAGAAACTTTATGGTATGTTAAAGAATTTGCTTCTCTTGTTGAAGGAAGATTTGATAATATAATTGTTCTTGGTATCGGCGGCTCCGCATTAGGCGGAATTGCAGTCACGGAAGCGCTTTTGAAACCATATTGGAATTTGCTCACGAAAGAACAGAGAAATAATTTTCCGAGAATATTTTTTCTTGATAACATTGACCCTGACTCTGTTAACGGACTTCTTGATGTTTTGGATTTAAAAAAGACACTTGTAAACGTAATAACGAAATCAGGCGATACGGCTGAAACAATGTCACAGTTCATGGTCATAAGAGACCTGCTCCAAAAAGAACTTGGTGATGAATACAGAAAAAATATTGTCGCTACAACCGATAAAAAAATGGGAATCCTCAGACAACTTGCCGATCAGGAAGGATACAAGATTTTTTACGTTCCGGATGACGTCGGCGGAAGATTTTCGGTATTCTCATCAGTAGGACTTGTACCTTTTGCGCTCGTAGGACTTGATATCGAAAAAATTATGAACGGTATCAAGGATATGGATTTGGAACTCAAAAATACGGATATACACCAGAATATTGCCGCACTGGGAGCGCTATTAAACTATCTTATGGATATCAAAAAAGGTAAAAAAATTTCGGTTTTGATGCCATATTCAAACAGATTAAAATATATTCCGCACTGGTTTACCCAATTGTGGGCAGAATCACTGGGTAAAGACGGAAGAGGACTTACTCCGCTAAAAGCGATAGGTGCTTCTGACCAGCATACACTTTTACAATTGTTTAATGACGGACCTAATGACAAATTAATAACCTTTATAAGAGTAAATGAATTTGAGACAACTCTTGAAATTCCTAAAATATTTGAATACACCGGAATCGGATACTTGGGCGGAAAAACTGTTAATGATTTGATGAACGCAGAAGCAAATTCAACACTTGTTTCTCTTGTCGATCATAATCGTCCGACTATGACAATAACAATTGACAGGATTGATGAGTATCACATTGCGCAGGTTATGTACCTCCTTGAGGTTCAAACCGCAATTGCCGGAGAACTGTATAACATAAATGCATTCAATCAGCCTGCTGTCGAACAGTCTATTAATTACATATATGCCCTCATGGGACGCGCAGGATATGACGGTTCTGCAGAAGAATTGAGACAAAAAATGTTATTTGTTTAACGTAAGTTTCAACCCGTCTAAATTCGCATTAACTCCGACGGGAATAGTAATTTTGTATTTATCGTGTGATATTTTAAATCCCGAAACTATAGGTATATTGTGTTTTCGAGAAAATTCCGTAAAGAAATCTTCCAGCCAAATTTGGCTATCTACACCTAAAAAATCACCTAAAACAATACCTTTGCAATAATCTTGGAATTTATCAATATTAAACAATTGATTAAACATTCTGTCTATCTTGTAAACCGGCTCGCTTATATCTTCCGTAAAAAATATAAAATCATTATCGGGAATAAAATCTTGACCGCAAAGAGATGCTGTTGTAGCAAGATTACCGCCCCAAATTATTCCTTCGGCTTGTCCGTCAGCATATATTTTTTCACCTTCAAATTCGAGAATATCCTGATTAAGAGCATTAAAAAAGTTTTCGGTTGTAAAATATGACGGGACTTCAACACCAAAATCAGTACATGCCATCGGAGAGTGATATGTTATTACTCCCGTATTTTTATAAATCATAAGTAACAATGCCGTAACGTCAGAAAAACCGCATAAAGGTTTTGGATTGTTTCTTATTAAATCGTAGTCAATATTATTAATAAGCCTGATTGCACCGTATCCGCCTCTGGCAGCAAGTATAAGTTTAATTTCAGGGTCTTCATATAATCTGTGTAATTCATCAATTTTAAACTCATCAGAGCCTGCAAGATAACGGGTTTTGCTATAAATGTTATCCGAGAGTTCAACACGGTAACCGAGCGCAACAAAATTTAACTTGGCTATCTCTACCTTTCTTTTCTCACAGTCGCCCGAAAGTGCGATTATTCCGATTTTGTCACCTTTTTCTAATGTCATAAAAGTATTATAAAAGAATTGTAAATATTTGTAAAACTTTTTACAATTCATGCAATTTTTTTAAATTTTAAAACTTTATATATATGTACGCAGAGAAAATAGGTATATTTATATGGACCCGATTAGCAAAATAGGATTATTCAAACCCATAACACCTTTAGCAAGTACCGAAGGCATAGGTGGAGGTACGCCTGCCAAAAGGGTGCAACCTGCAAGCAATATTGAAGGATACAATCCAACAGCATCAATTAGTAAAATAGACGGAGAAGTAACACCAACACTCGGAGCAACCGGAAGCAGTTACACAAACGGTGTCGGTCACTCTTTACATACTAAAAATTGGTTATTCTAATTAAAAAAAACGAAATATAAACAGCAAAAAACAAGGCTAAACGCCTTGTTTTTTTTATAATTTTTACATCATATTATATAAATTTTGGTGTATTAAACTTGATAATCTAGTAATGACAACTCCCAGCCAATATATTTACCTCCTCTTTGGGCGGAACTTCATCCGCTAAACCCCAAGCCTAACGGAGCGAACAATCAATGTTAGTGAGACAACAACAAGACCGACATTGTCTGAGCGTTAGCGAGTTTGTCGGGCTCAGGTCGAACGCTACAATTGATTAGTGAGCGGAGTTCGAGCTTGGGCAGTTTCTTTGGTGACTTTCTTTAATGATAAAGAAAGTCACATATTATTACATATATAAAATATTAATAACGAACACTCCAAAATATATAAATTGATGAGTATTATTTAATCTTCGTCCTTTTCCATTGCTCTGCGAAGGATATTTGTATCAAGTTTTTTTGTCCCGTATTTTTTGTGTGATTCTTCCATAAGTTTTTCACTCGGGCGCTTTTTGCGAGATTTCTTTTCTGATTTTATAGCAGGTTCATAGTTTTTACTGAGTTCCTTATACCACAAGGACCATAAGATTGAACGCAGGGGTAAAGTGTACTGTATAAATATTTGTCCTATTAGTGACTGGACTGCAATAGTTGCCATTTGATAATTTGAAATTTGACCTATATTTGGAAGTTCTAACGATGGAAGAGCGTCTATAACGGGTTTAAAACAATTAGTTATCAATACCGTAATTCCTAACCCGTCGCATGCCTTTGTCATAAGTTGCGGAATTACAAGATAAGTTAAGCCACCCGCAAAAAAGATTAAAAGAAAAGTTGAACCGAAATGTCTGAGAACAAGTTGAAAACTCCTTCTAAAACAACCTATGGGAGTTTCTGCTTCAAACGTAAAAACTTGGAAAATTAGAACAAAATACACAGCAAAGATTCCGCAAATTATCCAAAATGGAGGTAGAATTGCTACTATAGAAAAAATACTGAGTAAAAGCCATAATCCAAAGAATGATGCGCCATGTTTTTTTACAAGTCCTGTATGCGCTTCAAAATCATAAACTCTGCCTGATTTGAGCATATTATCAAGCATTGAGTTTATCGCTCCATAAGCAATAAGAAAATCAACAAATGCTTTTATATATA
>JAFXYU010000117.1 GCA_017541565.1 bacterium
CTCTGTTTCATTGCCGCTCTCGGCAGAGTGACTTTCTTTGACATTTCAGAATCGAATACAGCGAGTTTTTCTTTTTTAACCTTTGTTTTAATCATACCCATCTGGATATACAATGCGCCGTTCTTGTCGGGAAGTGAGAGTATCGTTACGGGTTGATTAAGTTCTTTTATCATAACTTTGTCGTTAAGATTAACCTTTGACCAATCAAGTTCAACATACTGTTCTTTGTCTTCAAAATTTTGTATCTCGGAGTGGAACCCTTTTTCCAGTTGGGCAAGTCTTGCATAAGAACGTCTTGCAATCTTTTCCGATTTTTCCTGACGTAATTCCGTTAAAATATCCTTAATAACATCTTTTGCGTCCTCAATTTGTCCTTCAAACTTGTCCTTCATTATCTTTATTGACTTTTTCTTTTCCTTCTTATGTTCGGTTAACTCTTTTTCGTAATGTTTTTTAAGTTCCGCAGCCTCCTCATTCAATGATTCTGCTTCCTTCAAATTGGTATCAAGTTTATGCTGAGTATCCTGCAGCCTTTCTACAACAAGGCTTGAACTGTCCCTTTGGGTAATCAAAAGTTCCTTTGCTTCCCATACCAAATCCTTATCCAACCCCAGATTGGCAGCAATAGAAATCGCATTACTCATGCCGGGAATACCAATAATCAACTTATATGTAGGTGAAAGTGACTCCGTATCAAACTCAACGGATGCATTCTTGAAATAAGAATCAGTGTATTCTAACGTTTTGAGTTCGCCATAATGAGTCGTTATAACAGATTGAGCGCGTTTTTTCATTGTGTCTTTAAGAATCACCTCTGCAAGCGTTGCACCTTCTTGAGGATCAGTTCCCGCACAAAGTTCGTCAATCAGAATAAAAGTTTCTGAATCTGCCTTGTTCAAAATCTCGATAACGTTTTTCATATGCGATGAAAATGTCGAAAGACTCTGCAAAATATCCTGTTCATCACCGATATCCGCCAAAACTTTTTCAAATGGATAAATGTGTGCCTCAGCACACGGAAGAAATAAACCCGACTTCATCATTAAAATAAAAAGCCCTACGGTTTTAAGTGCAACCGTTTTCCCGCCGGTATTAGATCCTGTTATAATTATTGATTTATAATCCTTGCCGATTTCAAAATCATTATCAACTATTTTTTCTACCCTTCCGATTAAAAGCGGATGGCGCATAAGGTCAATTTTAACAATTTTTGTAAGCGAAATTTTCGGTTCAACCGCCAGAATTTTTATTGCATAACGCGCTTTTGCAAAATGAAAATCAATTTGAGCAAGAGTATTTTCACTCAGAATCAAAGGCTCAATATTTGCCCTGATTTCATTTGAAAGTGCTGTCAATATTCTAATAATTTCAGCATATATCTTTGATTTAAGTTCTCTTATTTTGTTATTTATAGGAACTATGGATTCCGGTTCAATATAAAAAGTTCTATTTGTTGCGGAAACATCATGGACAATGCCTCCGACTTTACTTTTTGAAGACGCTTTAACTTGAAAAACAATCCTGTCGTCTCTTAAAGTATAAATATTTTCCTGCAAATGCTTCTGAAACTCGGGTGAATTCATAAGAGTTGTAACCTGTTTTTTTAAATTCGCCTCGGTATCTCTTAGAGAAGAATAAAGCCCTTTGAGTTCCGGATTTGCATCCTGTTTTACCGCATAATTCTCGTCAATCGTATCAAAAATCTTATCTTCTAAATCTTTGTCCGCAAAAAGATTTTCAGAAAGTTTATATAATTGAGAATCGTAAGCAATATTTTCTTTCAAGAAATTTTTTACAAGCCTAAAAGTACGCATTGATTTTGAAATATCAACAAGTTCTTCTTCCGAAAAATACTCATTCTGAGTTTTTAGTTTTGAAAAATTTTGTATCTTTTCTATAGGAATATCCCGAGCAAAATCAAGAACATACTTGGCTTCGCGTGTAAAATTTATTTGAGTTTGAATATCCTCAATTTTTACATACGGAGTCAAATCCAGACACAATTTCTTTGACTGGTCTGTTTTTGCGTATTTTGATAATTCGGCTAAAATCTTATCGTATTCAAGCGCTTTTTGTGATTTTTGGACGATGCTCATTATACGTTGATTATAGATAATAAAAATTTTTATTCAAGATAATTTGAAAAATGTTTGCTTTTATATATTTTTGTGTGTTAGTTATTAATATTTTTTTATATGTAATAATATGTGACTTTCTTTATCATTAAAGAAAGTCACCAAAGAAACTGCCCAAGCTCGAACTCCGCTCACTAATCAATTGTAACGTTCGACCCGAGCCCGAC
>JAFXYU010000118.1 GCA_017541565.1 bacterium
GTATATGAGCGCAATGCAAAACTTGAACAAGAGATTGAACAACGCACTAATGAACTTGACAGAGCAAATAAACAAATGCTCACTCTTCAACATGTATGGAATATGATGAATTCGTCAGAACCTCTTTCAAGCGTATTAAATACGATAGTAAACAGTTTACAGGGTGAGTTGGGATATGTATATAGTTTTATCATAAAACCCCAAATTGATGAAAATAACAGTTATATCCAGATTGCTGCGTCCTCAAAAGATGATTTTTCTGAAAAATTTATTAAACATTTCAGATGTAAAATTTCTGATTTTAAAATGAAATATCCTGCTATACCGGATTTGAGAGATGCTGTAATTAATAATAATATATACCAATCTACGAACTTGTCAGAACTTGTGTGCGGTTTTTTGCCAAATCTTAATAAGGATAAGGTTGCTGAATTTTTTAATGATGCAAAAATGAAGTCTTACATTCTTGTTCCGCTTATTTCAAAACAAGTTCATTTTGGTTCATTAATTGTATTTTCTTCTCGTGAAACAATTAGCAGCAATGAGTTAAATTTTTTAAGTTTGTTCGCTAAACAAATAGAGTTGGCAATAACAATTGCCGATTTGTTTCAAGCCGTTAAAGAACAAGCAATTACTGACAGTATGACGGGGCTATATAACAGAAGATATTTTGAAGACTTTATCAAAAAAGAAGCAATTCGTGCAGATAGACAAAATCAAAAATTTACTATAATTGGGCTTGATTTGGATCATTTAAAACAGATTAATGATGTATATGGTCATAATTACGGTGATATTGCAATTAAAGCGATTGCAGAAGTGATTAAAAGCAATGCGCGTTCTATTGATGTTGCGGCAAGGATGGGTGGTGAAGAATTTAATATAATACTTCCGGGCGTTGATTCTGCCGGAGGACTTGTTGCAGCGGAACGTCTAAGAAAAGCAATAGAAGGTATAGAACTCGAAAAAATCGGTCATATTACCGCCAGTCTTGGTGTTTCGACATATTTTGAACATTCCGAGGACTTGGATGAATTACTTGAACTTACTGATCAGGCTATGTATGAATCAAAAAGAAACGGCAGAAACAGAGTAACAATTGCAAAACCTGCCTATGCAACTTCGTGGCATGAGATTGCAATTAATACATTTATTGACATTCTTACAAAACACAGAATCCCTATAGATAACATTACATCGAAATTATTAACGGATAAACTCAAAGAACTTAATAATGAAAGGCTTTTTCAAGTTGCAGATACTCTTGTTTCAACATATAACCCCGATCACGAAACCGGTAGTATAAAATTAAAAGTGCAAATAGCGGCATTGCTTGCTAAACGTTTTGATTTATCTAAAGAAAATGTTGATAAACTTAAAATTGCCATGTTATTGTACGATATCGGAAATACTATGCTCCCTAAAGAATTACTAAATAAAACCGGTCCGCTTACAGATGAAGACAAAGATTCCATTAAAAAACATCCGGTAATTGCTGCAAGAGAAATTCTGAAGCCGATTTCCAATGTTGCGGATATAATTCCAATTATTGAAAAGCATCATGAAAATTGGAACGGAACGGGATATCCTAATAACATTTCCGGAGATGATATTCCGATAGAATCTCAAATTATATTAATAGTTGATTCATATTTTGCTCTTCTTGAAAATCGTCCTTATCGTGATGCTTGTTCTAAAGAAGACGCTATAAAAGTTATTATGGGTGAAATTAACTTCAAATGGAGTGATAAACTTGCTAAAGAGTTTATCGGAATAGTTAAAAATGATTTAGACTAAAAAAGATATGATATAATTTTCTTATGATAGAACTTTTAATTTTATTTGAACTAAACAGAAAAATTTTAACAATGTACGGTGTTTCAAAGTCTATTAAAGAAGACTTTTCAGTGTTAACAACACCAAGTTACGGGACGATTAAACCTGCTCTTAAAAGGCTTGAAAACAATGGATTCGTTCGAACACAAAGAGAAATTTCAAAGGGCGGAAGGCCATCCGTATATTATTCAATTACTGATAACGGGACAAGAGAACTTAAACGTTTGATATTAACCGCTCCGCAGGATAATCCGATACAATTTTTACCGACCGCACGAATAAAATTGGCATGTGCTGATGTCTTGGATAAGAATGAGCAATTAAATATGTTAAAACAACTGAAAAATAAAGCCGAAAGTATTTTGATTGATACAAATAACCTATTGAATACTCGTGAATTATCATTTTATCCGAGAATGGTTTTTGATAATTTGATGTGTGAGTATAATAACATAATTTCTCTTATTGAAGGATTTGAACATGCCTGCGCTAGTAAGTAATGTTATCAGTGATTCTATTGCAGAAGAACTTAATATTAAGCAGGGAGATATTGTTTTATTAATTGATAATAAAGAAATGCAGGATATGATTGATTATCAATTTCTATGCAAAAGTGAGTTTCTTACAATAACATTGAAAAAAAATGATGGCAGTATTGAAGAAATAGAACTTGAAAAAGATTATGATGAAGATTTAGGCATTGTTTTTGAGTCTGCGGTATTTGATAAAGTTAAGCCTTGTTTAAATAATTGTATATTTTGTTTTGTTGCTCAACAGCCAAAAGGTTTAAGAGATACTCTATATGTAAAAGACGATGATTACAGACTTTCATTTTTACAAGGTACATATATTACAACAACAAATATATCGGAAACTGATAAAAAACGAATTGCTGACCTTCATTTAGGTCCTTTTTATATATCGGTACATACGACAAATCCTGAACTTAGAGTAAAAATGCTTAAAAATCCAAATGCGGCAAAAATTATGGAAAATTTAAAATGGTTCAAACGCAACGACATACCCTTTCACGCACAAATTGTTTTATGTCCGGGGTTTAATGACGGTAATGAACTGAAGCGAACATTAGATGATTTAACATCATTAGGAGATGCCTTATTATCGGTTGCAATTGTTCCTGTTGGAATAACTCAATTTAGAAAAGAACAACTTAAAACAGTTGATAAAAAGATTGCGAATGAAACTATTGATATAGCATCAAAATATGATAAAGTCTGCTGTTCTGATGAATTTTTCCTTATTGCTGATAAAAAAATACCCGATGCCAAATATTACGGAAATTTTTCTCAACTTGATGATGGTGTCGGCGCTTTAAGGATGATTATGGATGATTTTGATTCATTGGATTTCCCGACTAAAATTGATAAAAAGGTTAAACTTGTTTTTGCCTGTTCTAAAGCAGCGGAATCTGCGTTTAATTACATAAGCAACAAGTTAAATAAAATTATAAATTTAAAAACTGAAGTTAAGCCTGTTATCTCAACATATTGGGGTAAAAATATTACGGTTGCAGGCTTAATTACCTCTGAAGATTTGATTAGTACTATAAAAGATATTGATGCCGATTATGTAATTGTTCCGTCTATAATGCTTAAACCGTATACAGATTTATTTTTGGACGGAAAATCTCTTGATTATGTAAAAAATAAAACGGGTAAGAACTTATTTGTAGTACACGATAACTATTCAATTGCCGAAATATTAGATTTATTATAATATCATTGCCAGTACCATAAGTATCATTGCACCGATTTCCATTGCAGCGGACATTCTTTGTGCAAACTTTTGAGAATCATATTTCTTGGCGGATTTTTTTGCTTTATTAACGCTGTTAAGACGCTTTATTCGGCTTTCAGTACTTTCATTTGAAAATTCTGTTCCGAATGCATCATATTCCATTTGAGTTAGTTCATTTCCCAAAGATTGGTTGCTGTTTGAATTTTCATTAAAATTACCATAATTGGAATAAGGTCTTGTGTATTTTTTTTGTCCGAAGGGCATGCTAAATCTGCTTTGATTAGTACCAAATAAATCCGTCGATTTTAAGGTATTATTATCATAATAACTTCCGTCGTCATGATATTTATTCATTTTAGCAATATGTTCAGGCATTATTTTTGCTTTGATCCTGTCCATACGGGTAGAATAATCATCTACGTCATAAATTTTTCCGAAAAGTTTTCTTTCTATTGTTACAATTCGGGTGTGAAAATCACGTTCCGGATATGTTTTTTTAAATATTGTCATTTCGATTTCATCTACTAGTGGATAATTAACATTACTACTCTCTTCTGCCGTTTTTTCTTCTTCAAGAAAGGTATCTCTGACAGGTTTAATTTCCAGCCCTATTACGTCAGCACAAATATCACCAGAAATACGTTTTAACCTTTTATTTATATCGCCGGATGAACATTTTCCGTAAATTGTTTTTTCTAATCTTGCTACTCTGTTTTGGTCTGTATCATTTGTATAATCATATCCGTATATGCTGTTCTCAATTTTTGTTATTTCAGCATTATAATTTGCGCTATAAGAAGAAGTAATTGAAAATAATATAAATATAAATAATACAGAAAATTTTTTCATGTTAATACCGCCTACGATAACACTATAAAGGGTGTAATCGGCGATATCTATTCAACCGTATGACAGTATAAAATTTATTAAATATAAATATAAAGTAGTAGTCCTGTTTGAACAATTTTAAAAATGATTATAAACAGTTAAATCATTGTAATTATTATACTTTTTCCCGCTTATATCAAGCCTTGTCCCGTCATATTCTAAGACATTTCCAATTATAATTCCATCAGATTTTAATGCAATTTCTTCGGGTACTGCTGCAATTAACTTATAATCTTCACCGCCAAAAAGGATGTTTTCATAAGAAATACCCTCGTTTGTCGGTATTTTATCAAAATCAACTATGATTTTAACGTTACTTGATTCGGCAATTTTGAAAAGAGCATCCGCTAAACCATCGGAAGTATCCATCATTGCGTACTTATCATTACAGTTAAGAGAAATAAATTCCGAAAACTTTTTTTCTAGATTCGGAGTAATATGTGCCTTAATTAAATCTTCTCTTTTACCGCCGTCAATTAGTTCTTTTAAGCCCGCTGAACTTAGCCCGTGTTTTCCTTTAACAACGATTGAATACCCGATCTTAGCGTTTTTTCTTGATGAAATATTGCGTCCTTCAGTTTTTCCGATTGCAGCCACAGATATCATAATTTCACTTTTTGAACCTGTAATGTCGCCTCCGACAATTTTTGCACCGCATAACCCATCATTTGCGCCTTTATAAAACTCTTTTATAAAGTTTGAATCAATATCTGAAGGTAATGAAAGTGCAATGGTAACATAGGCAGGTTTTGCGCCGGATGCCAGAATATCACTAATATTCACGGTAATTGATTTATAACCTAATTGATATGGTGAATACCACTCTCGCTTAAAATGTACGTTTTCTGTTAAACTATCCTGTGTAATTACAATACCCAAATCTTTAAGATATGCACAATCATCGCCGATATACTCTGTACCCGCTAATTCCTGAATAATTTTTAGAAAATCCTGCTCTTTCATTTTTATACTTCCAACGGTTCGTCAAGAGAGCGAATTGTAACATTAAGAGTATCCGGAAAAACTTTATTGATATTATTAACAAGTTCATTTGAGGTACTCACCCAAAAAACCGGAGATGTTAATATTTTGGGCGAATATCCTTCTTTTTCCGGAAGTTTAAACATAACGGGGTCATCGCCATGGTGTTGGGCAAGAACATCTTTTATTGCACAAAGTTCTTCATACTTAATTTCACGCTTTAAATTAACGGTTACGAGATTTGATGTTTCTACCGCTTTTGCGGAATCAATAAGTATACTTATCTGATTTTCGCCTCTATGCTGAACTTTACCGGTAATGACAACTTTATTATCAGGTACTAGAATTTCCGCCAAATCAAGCAATTTTTTATGGAAACATACACAATCAACTTTTCCTGTAAGGTCTTCCAAAGTAACAAACCTTAAAAATTTTGTAGGATCTTTTTTGGTAGGAATTTGTCTGGTTGCAGTAATCAAACCGCAAAGTGTAACCTCTTGTTCTTCCTTACATTCCAGAAGTTCAGCGACTCTATGTGTCATTAAAAATTGCATCTTATCTCTTAATGAGAATAACGGATGAGATGTGACATAAAATCCTAAAAATTCTTTTTCAAACTCCTGAATTTCTTTCTCAGAATACTCGTCATCAGAACCCGTCAGCTGATATTGAACATTAACAAAATTATCGCTCCCGCCCGCTGCTGCAAAGAGGCTTACTTGTCCCATTGCGCGGTCCTTTGCTTCTTTTGAAGTTACATCAACAATGTGTTCTATATTTTCAAATAATTGTTTACGACTCTTTTCAATAGTTGAAAATGCACCTGCTTTTATTAATCCTTCAAGAGATTTTTTATTAATACACTTTACATCGACTCTTTTACAATAATCAAAAATACTCGTAAACTCGCCGTTTTCATCCCTTTCTTTTATGATTGCTTCTACAACAGGCGCTCCGACTCCTTTTATAGCAGCAAGACCAAATCTGATATTATCTCCGTCAGGAGTATATTCAAGATAGGATTTGTTAATATCAGGCGGCAATACTTTTATACCGTATTTTTGTGCTTCTTCAATATATAATTGTGTTTGATCTTTGTTGTCTGAAACAGAAGATAACAGAGCCGATAGATATTCAACCGGATAGTGACATTTTAAATATGCCGTTTGATATGCAACAAA
>JAFXYU010000119.1 GCA_017541565.1 bacterium
CTATAGGTTTATATTTACATACGGAATATCCCAAAAGAGAACCGACAATAATTAATATTGACAATCCGCCTTGAACAATATTTTCCGTTGCAACTTCCATATCTTCGGCACGTTTTTGGGAATATTCATCCATAATATCAATTGCGCGAAGAAGTGACTTTGCTCTCTGTATGTCTTTCTCATTTCTTTCTTCTGGGTGTTGTCTCAAATATTCAACTCTTTTAGCATTCAGAATATCCCGCTTCAACTTCCAATCATTGTAAGCAGGCTCATATTGTTTATAGATTCTGTAATCACCTATTGTCGACATGGTATTTATTTCAAAACATGTCAAAAAATAATTTGCTATTTAGTAAGTAATAATTTTATTTCATCCAAAAAAGAATTTACAACCAAAAGATCACTTTTTGGACGATTTTTTGATACGGCATCATATAACATTTTCGAAAAATATTCAAAAGGTGATGATTTTTTTATTGAAGACTGAAGTAATTTAGAAATTTTATTTGCAAGAATTTTCCCATGAATAGCGGTACTTAAAAATTCTTCATCATACGTTATCATATCACAATATGCTTTCATTTCACTTATCTGACTTGAAAGTTTATCGCTTACATTTATCGGTCTCGGACCTTTTGAAATTGAATTTAGTCTTGATGCTTCCTGTGCTGCGGAAGCGGCTTTTGTTAAACCATAAACAACTTCGCGCCTGCCGTTAAAAGTTACGCCATTCATATTGGGATACTCCTTAAAATTTGGTTGTGCAATACACATCAGGTATTGTATAATAAGATAACGGAGGATGCAACATGACAAAAATATTAACTATCGGAAGTGCAACAGTGGACGTATTTGTAGAATGCGATGAAGCAAATATTGTTTCTGTCTGCTCAAAAAACAGAAATGCGGATTTTATGAGTTATCCCTACGGCTCTAAAATCGATATATCAAATTTTTCATCAAATGTAGGCGGAGGCGGGGTTAATACAGCATGCAATTTCGCGAATTTAGGATTTGATACTTCCGCAATTTTTAAGATAGGTTACGATATTTATGCTGACGGTATTCTTTCCTCTTTCAAACACAAAAAAGTTAAACTTGATAATATAATTCAAAGAAAAGATACTACAACCGGATTTTCAATAATTCTTGTAAGTTTTCAGGGTGACAGAACCGTTCTTGCACACAGAGGAGCAAACTCTGAAATCAGAGAAGACGAAATAAATTTTGAAGCAATTAAAGAAGCCGATTTTATGTACGTTGCTCCGCTTAACGGTGAGTCAAATAAAGTTCTTGAGCCGATTGTAGAATATGCAAGGAAACACAACACTTATATGTGTTTTAATGCAGGAAGTACGAGCCTAAAAAGAGGTTTTAAACACATAAAAAGAATTCTCGATAGTGCAAATGTTGTCGTTATGAACAGGGAAGAAGCAATTATAGCAACAGGCATTGAAGTCAGACCTGATACGAAAACAGAAAAATTCTCACACGAACTGGTACATACTGATATCAAAAAAATGCTTAAACTGCTTAAAGTTAGAGATTATCAGGTTATTGTTATAACAGACGGCGGAAAGGGTGCATACGCTTATGACGGCAGAACTTTCTATTTCTGCCCGACCTATGAAGCAGAAGTCATATCAACTCTTGGAGCCGGTGACGCTTTTGCGTCAACCTTCTGTGCGGCTATGGGAAGAACAGAGTTTGATGTAGGTAAATCTCTTATGTACGCTTCAGTTAATTCTGCGGGTGTAATATCGGAATTTGGTGCAACAGAAGGGCTTTTGACTTTTGAGGAGATTGAGAAGAGACTCAAAGGTGCAAAAGATTATACATATCTTGAATGTAAGGACTAATTGAAGATGGAAAATATTCGGCAATTTTCTCCAAATATGTTGAAAACCTTTGAAATCTGTCCGAGAAAGTTCTTTTACAAGTATGTGAAAAATATTTCTATGCCGATAAATGATGAGATTTTTGAATTTGGTAAGAATATTCACGCGCTTGCATCATACTATTTAAAAAAAGAGAACATTGATAATATGGAAAAATCTCTCAGCGAAAGGGAAAGAAAGGTATGGGAGTATCTCAAATCCTGCGAGTATTTTTCTTATGAAGTTGTAAATACAGAATACAATCTTGTCTTCAGGCAAAATAAATATTTTTTTGGAGGGAGGCTTGATGCATTGGTCAAGAAGGGTGACGAGTATTATATTCTGGATTATAAGACAGGTTCCGCACCAAAAAATCCAAAATACGATTTTCAGACAATGATTTATCTTCTTGCCGTAAATGAATTTTTTAATACGGATAAAATTACTTTTGTGTATTTGGATTTGAAAAACAGAGAGTGTATTAAAACAGAGTTTTCGCAGGAATTAAAGGAAGAATATTTGGCGAGATTGAATTTTGTTATTGAAAAAATTGATAGTGAAGATTACAGAAAAATTAAAGATGAATGCAGTTGCGAGTACAAAAAGATTTGTTACTGATGATTTTATGATATTATACAGATGTAGATAGGGGAACTTTGTATGTTAAAATCAATAATTCTTGCCGCAGGAAAAGGTACCAGAATGAAATCCGAAACACCAAAAGTCCTGCACGAAATTTTTAATAAGTCGCTTTTGGGCTATGTAATAGAAGCGGTAAACAATACCGGTCTTGCCGATGAAAACTTTGTTATAGTAGGTCATCAGGCTGAAAGAGTAGAAGAGTACATTAAAAATAATTATCAAAACGCAAGAACCGTTCTTCAGTCACCTCAACTCGGAACGGGGCACGCTGCAAGTATGGCGCTTCCTTATTTGAAAGATTTTGACGGTGAAGTTGTTATTCTCTGCGGGGATACTCCTCTTATAACATCAGAAACAATAAAAGAATTTGTAGAAAATCATCGTGCGCAAAAATCCGATATTACGGTTATGAGTGCTGTTTTTGATAATCCGGCAAATTACGGGAGAATAATCAGAAAAACTGACGGAAAGGTTGATTGTATTGTAGAAGAAAAAGATGCAACTCCCGAACAAAAGGCTGTCAAGGAGATAAATGCAGGAATCTATTGTGTAAATTGGGCAAAAGTAAAGCAGGCCTTTTCCCAACTAAAAACAAACAATGCTCAGGGTGAGTATTACCTTACGGATATTATAAAATGGGGTAATGAAAACGGACTTGCTGTTGATGCTTATATATTGAAGGATAATGAAGAGATTTTCGGTATCAATTCGAAACTGAATCTTGCAGAGGCGGCAAAAATGCTTAACAGAAAAATTGTTAACAAACATCTTGCTAACGGAGTTACAATAATTGATCCCGATACAACTTGGATTTCACCGGAAACTAAAATTGAGGCGGATACGATAATTTATCCTTCAACTTATATAGAGGGTGAAAATGTTATCGGCAAAAATTGTAAAATCGGACCGTTTGCACACCTAAGAGGCGGAGTTGTAATTGAAGACGATGTAAAAATCGGTAACTTTGTTGAGGTCAAAAAGACCACAATCAAATCTCATACCAATGCCTGCCACCTCACATATCTCGGTGACAGCGAAGTAGGCTCAGGGGTAAATATAGGAGCAGGTACTATTACGGCGAATTATAATCCTCTGACAAAAGAAAAGAGTAAAACGGTTATCAAAGATAATGTTAAAATCGGTTCAAACTCGGTTATAGTTGCGCCTGTCGAGATAGGAGAAGGGGCAAATGTCGGAGCATTGAGTTGTATAACAAAACCCGTTGCAGAATGGGCATTGGCTCTAACTCGTGCACCATTGAAAATTGTTGAAGGCTGGGTAAAGAGACAGACAAAATAATAAAATTATTTAATAATTAATACATCAAAATATGTATTTTTGTGTGTTAGTTATTAATATTTTTTTATATGTAATAATATGTGACTTTCTTTATCATTAAAGAAAGTCACCAAAGAAACTGCCCAAGCTCGAACTCCGCTCACTAATCAATTGTAACGTTCGACCCGAGCCCGAC
>JAFXYU010000120.1 GCA_017541565.1 bacterium
AAGATAACGCCTCATCCGGCTCGTGTATAAAAATCTTATTATTAAATCCGCCCTGCAAGTTTGAGTTTTCACCGGAAATTTTTATTCTGTCAATCAAATACCCTGAACCCGAAGGAATCTTTGCGTTTTTCTTTATTGAAAACAGTCTTTCCAGTAAACCGTTCACTGAATCAGTCATTTCCAAATCAAGTATTCCGCCGATTTGAATTGAAACAAAATTTGCTCTCATCTCAGCAAGTCTGTCCCCTTTAAGCAGAGAATAACCGCGTTTTGCATCAATTTCGGAATAAAACTTTGGTGCAACTGTATCAAATGCAAAGGTCAAAAATGCAGCCATTTTTTCTGCGCGATAAATATTCGTTATAATAACAAAATTTTCATCATTGATCTGTCCGAAAAAATCCTCGCTTTCCAGCGTTGATTTTGTAATTGCCACAAATGTCTGAACAAGTTTTTCCGCTGCTATATCCGAATAAACCGCCTTATAATTCCCAAGATTTTCTATTCCTATTAAAAGAACCGCAAATTTGTCATCCGAATTAATTATACGTTTCAAACTCTTTTCAACAATTTTTCTGTTCGGAAGAAGAGTTTTTGAATCCAGATTTAATTCGATATCGCGCCTTAAATGTGCGCGAATTCTTGTTTTGAATTCTTCAATATTAACCGGCTCCGACAAAAAATCATCCGCACCGCTTTCAAGTGTTAAAATCCGATCATTTGAATCGGCTGATTTAGATAACGCAATTATTATAGGTCTTGTATTATAAGTAAGTGCGCGAATTTTCTCGCAAAAATCCGTTAACGGTTCTTCTATACTGTCAGAAATCAGTATCATTTCCGGTTCAAGCGCCTGAATTTCGTTTATCCCTTCTTTTAAATTCCTAGCAATAGTCACCGAAGTTTCGTTATTCTCAAGCGATTTTTTATATTTGGCGGGCATTTCTCGTCTTTTGTCTATAATCAGGATTTTTGCAAGCATTTCAAAGCATCCTCCTCATTATATACAGGGAAAGACACAACAAACGTTGTTCCTTCATTTTCTTTCGAATTAAACGTTATTTCACCGTACATACTATCAACAATTTGTTTTGTTATATACAGCCCCAGTCCGTTACCCTGAGTAGTGCTTGTAAGATGATTTTCCAAGCGCGAGAATTTCTTAAACAGTTTATCAAAATCCTCTTCTATTATTCCTACACCTTCATCCTTGACTTCAATATAAATTCGCTCGCCCTCAACTCTTGTTGTAACCGTGAGCGTAGAACCCTCCTTAGAATATTTACCCCCGTTATCCATAAGGTTTGTCATAACCTGTTGCAACTTATCCTCATCCAATCTTGCAAACGGCAAATTATTTTTCAGGTTGAGTACAAGTTTATGATTTTTATACGTTTCTTTAAAAATCGGAACAATTTTTCGTATTGCAGAATTTACATCCACTTTAGTAAACACTATATTTCCGACATTTGTTTTTGAAACAGTCAAAATATTCTCTACAAGGTTAATAAGTCTGTTCGACTGATCTTCAATAATCTTGATAAACTTTTTTTTATTCTCGTCATCAATTCTGTCCCAAGAATTTAAAAGCGTTTGAGAAAACCCTCTTATACTTGTAAGAGGGGTTCTTAATTCGTGTGAAACCGTTGATATAAATTCATCCTGTGCAGTCATATATGAGGTGACCGAGCGGTTAAGTGATTAAGCGGTTAAGTGATTTAAAATTCACTTGTTCACTTATTCACCTGCTCACCTGATCACTTTATTATTCCTCCGCCATAAATTCCTTTTTTGCCTCTTCAATCGCATCCGACAATATATCCAATTGATCAGGTGCAAACGTTACGCCCTTCTTTGTCGGAAGCCATGTTAAGCCGTCATCCGTAGTATAAAATATTCTTAAATTAAAATAACTTTTTCCTCGGTATTCGGAAATTGATATTTGTAATTGTTCGGTCGGTGTCCTCTCGATTGTTGCAAGTATTTTTGCTTCTGCCATTTTATTATTTCTCCTATCGTACTCTTACTATGTGTCCGTTATTGAGCAATTGGTATCTGAAAATATCTCCTTTAGGAAACGCCACCCTGTCATATTTTCTATTCGGAGATTTGTTTCCGTTTGCATCAATAAATATTTCGGTCAAAAATCCGTCATCATCCCTGCTGCTGTTAGCAGCCGGAATCTGTAGAAATATAACATAAGATTTAAGTTTTTTCATTCTATATACCTGTGCAGTTCCCCAATCTGCAACAGATGTACCGTTTGCGTTTTTTGCATTATTAATATAATTTGTTCTATCTGCATTCCCTAATGCTTCTGTACCAAATATACTCCCTAATGAATCAAAAATAACAGAATTTGTTGTTATAAAACTGTTATTATCTCCGTTAATTACGTCCCTAACCCTGATGGGGGACAATGTTTGTACTACACCTGTATCTTCCTGAGGAATCTGAGCACGATGAATTATCTCGGTCATACCTTCTTCCAAAAGAACTGCAGTCCTGTCTGCGGATGCTTCATACGTCTTGTGATGAGAATTATTCACAATTGACGGAATAGTAGTCATTGCAATAACGGAAATAATACCCAGCGTTACAAGTATTTCGGCAAGAGTATATCCTTTATTCATTCTTTTCATAAAAAACTCCATTTTCTCTTTCTTCTTGATTATATCATGAGTTCTTTAAAAAGATACAAACCAAATTTTCCGATTATTGCCAATTGTTAACTAATTTGTCTAAACATCTAATTTAGGTTAATATAAGAGTATGAACGAGGGGAAGATAGTCGTAGTCGATGATGATAAAATATTAACCTCTGCCCTAAAGACACTGCTTAGGGTTGAGGGTTTTTCTGATGCACATATTTTTAACAATCCCTTAGATGCCCTGAACTTTTTAAGCGAGAACAAGCCTGACATAGTTATTTCGGATTTTCTTATGCCCGAAATGAACGGTTTGGAATTTTTGCAAAAAGTAAATGTACTTTATCCCGAAGTCAGCAAAATTATACTAACGGGTTATGCGGATAAAGAAAATGCCATACAAGCAATTAATGAAATCGGGCTATATAGGTACATAGAAAAACCTTGGGACAGAAACGATTTGATAATCAATATCAAAAACGGCATTGAAAGAAGTTATCTCTTGTCAGAACTCCGAAATAAAATTTCGGAACTTGAAATTGCAAAAAAAGAATTGGAAAAATATTCTCACAACCTCGAAGATATTGTTGCCGAAAGAACTGCCGATTTAAAACAATCGAACGCTAAACTCGAAGGTATCGTTAATTATTGTGCGGACGGAATTGTAATCCTGAATGAGGACGGAATAATCGAGCAAGTTAATCCTGCTTGTGAAACCTTGATTGGGCATATTAGCGGAACAATTCTAAACTCTTCCATCGACAAATTCTTAGTTTCTCCTAAAACAATGATTTCAAAGGAATTACACAAATTGGACGAAACAGAATTACTGCTTAGAGATTTTTGCGTAAAAAATCCCTTCACAAATGTAGAAATTCCCGTTGAAATTTCTTTTGCAAGAATTAATCCTGATGATAAATACAAAAGATTTGTGGGTGTAATAAGAAATGTGACCGAGCAGAGAAAAGCCGACAAACTCAGGGACGATTTTATTGCAACCCTCACTCACGATTTGAGAACACCTCTGCTTGCCGCTATTCAAACATTGAAATTCTTTTTGGACGGCGCATTGGGCGAGTTGGATGAACAACAAAAACTCCTGCTTTCAACAATGCAAAAGAGCAATGAGGATTTGCTCGGACTTGTTAATGCACTTTTGGAAGTCTACAAATACGATGCGGAAAAACTGGTTCTTGTAAAGACAAACTTTAATATCTATAACCTTGTTGAACAGACCTATAATGAACTTCTTCCGCTTGCAAAATCCAAAAATATAGATTTCTCAATTGATTGTGACAATAAAGATATTGAAATTAATGCAGACAGAAGTGAGTTAAGACGGGTAATCTGCAATCTCTGCGGAAACGCCATTAAT
>JAFXYU010000121.1 GCA_017541565.1 bacterium
GGATCACAATAGAAAAATGCATCTTCAAAATCGTATTGTTTTATTAGAGTTTCAAAGTCACGATTTTCAATCATAACTTTATCAAGCCTCTCGTGTATTGCATCAACTTTCTCTAACACATTCTTTTGAGATTTGCTTGCACCTCCGGAGGATTTTTTAACAGTTCCAAAAGAGGATCCTTTGCCACCAAAAGAACGTGTTATTAAAAAATAGAACTGCACAGCCTTTTGAATATCAGTAAAGAATGTTCCGTTTAAGAATTGGAAGAACATCTCACGTGAACCAAGCAAATATTTGACCTCTTCTTTAAAAGCATTCGGGTGATATTTAACTATGCGAAAAAGGTTTACAAGACGGCTATCTAAGTCGTTATAAATTTCTAAATCTGCCCATTTGTCTTTGTAAAACAGAACCCAAGCACCTCCGCCAAAGGGTTCAATATATGATTTTATGTTTTCAGGAACAAGTGGTGCTATTGTTTTTCGCAGCAAGCGTTTACCACCAACCCAATTAATTAAGCATTTTTTGTCTGTAGTCATATTTAAAGCTCCTTTAAAAAGTAATTAATCATCATTTAATCCGCTTGCAGGGTTGTAGCTCCAACCGACATCCGGAGCAATTTTTTTGCCTGTTAGGGGATCAGTATAAACAGTAACCGGCTTGTATTCGCCTGATTTTTTTGAAACTAGTCGCATCTCTTCAGATAAATGTCCGTCTGAATCATAAACAGGAAGTTTTTTCTTTTTTAATTTGTATTCTGAAAGTGCATTAACTCTGCACCGGCAGTTCCAACCATTCGGTGGGTAAAAACTCTTCCAAAAGGGATCGTCATATCTGTAAACCAATCCGTTAAGCATTGCGTGTTCAGGTCTTGTTGACGAATCCATAACTGCGACATATTCCCAATATGGTCGATTATCAACATTGTCCATTTGAGTTGCATACCTTCCGGTCATATATGAAGTTTGCATATTAACTCTGTAAATAGTTTTAAGCCGATACATTGAACCAAGCTGAACTTTTTCGGCATTTCCTTTACTGTCGACTATAATCTGTTCTCCCCACCAACCACGTTTTTGGAGAGTCGGTTTTAATTCTTTTGAAAAATCTTTGAAAGTTTTACCCTCTTGAAGTGCTTTATCTAAAGCCTCTCGGATGTCATTCAGGATTTTTTCTTGTACGACTTTTGCAACAGTAAAAGTCTTTTTATGTGCATCTTGCCATATTTCATACCAGTCCCAAGTCAGCTTGTTGTTTTTCTTGGTAAAGTATTTAATTGCAAGTGCCGGAGATAATTTAAAAAGTGTCTTAAGTTGCACCATAAACGACCTCCGCAAGTTTACGTGCAACAGCTTCAATGACATTTACTGTAACAGCGTTACCTGCCATTTTGTATAAATGTCCATCTGCCAAACCAAGTTCTCTTCCTAATAAATACATATCATCAGGAAATCCCTGAAGCCTTAAACATTCTAACGGGGTTAATCTTCTTATTCGGCAATTATCAATAGTTCCCATATGACAATTTGTATCAAGTGTTTGAGAACAACCTTTACCAACACGCCCACGTCTAGTCTTTGACCTAGGATATGCAAGATTTATTCCATCTCCGGGAACAGCTTCGTCATATCCTTTTTTAGTTCCGTTTCTTACTTGATAGACTTGTTTATCAATAAAGGCGCAATGGTTTCCATGGCTTGCAGTTATACAAGGGCTTATTCCGTCAGTTGTATAAATTCTGCTGCCTTGAGGATTACCGGTTGTTTCAGGAATTTGTTTTAATAACGGCTGACGGCATAAATCCGTTTGTGTTCTTATTGTTCCAACAGTATTTCGTTCTTCTTCAACCCATTTTTTTTTGCTGTTTTTCCAATAGATTACGCATTCCTTTTCACTCTTGCCAATATTTTTTGCATTTGTTCCGGAGATAGGAAATATTTTTCCGGTACATTCTTTTCCATAACAGCCAACAATGTACACTCGTTCTCTGTTTTGAGGTACTCCGAAGAACTTAGAATTAAGTAGCTGCCATTGAGTTTGATACCCAAGGTCGGAGAGAATTTTAAGTATTGTTTGGAAAGTCCTTCCTCCGTCGTGATTAAGTAAGCCTTTAACGTTTTCGAGAATAAAATATTTGGGTTTTTTGTCTCGCAAAATCCGTGCGACTTCAAAAAACATTGTGCCTCTTGTGTCTTCAAATCCTCGTCTTTTTCCTGCAATGCTAAAAGATTGACAAGGAAATCCGCCACAAAAGATATCGAAGTCGGGGAGTTCTGATGTGTTGATTGTTGTGATGTCATTGAAAAAATGCTCCTTTTCAGTATTAAAATAGTTTCTGTACAATTTGTTCGCATATTCATCATTGTCACAATACCCTACACATTCAAAACCGGCACGTTCAAGTCCGATTCTGAAACCACCTATTCCGGAGAAGAAGTCCATAAAAGTTAGTTTATTCATCTAAACCATCACTCCTTCCTTGCAGTTCACTTAAGAAGAGAGCCTTTTGTAAACATTGTTCAAACTTCTTGCTTTTTAAGTTCTTATCTGTTAGCAATTCATAAGCCTCGTCAAAGGTTTCGCAGTTCTCTAATAAACTTATTAGCGGGGATAACATCTTGTGTGCCTGATTTGTTAATTCGTTTTCTGCTAGGAATTTGAATAAATCCTCAAGCTGTTCCTGACCGAGAGGTGCAGTTTCTTCTTGTTCTTTAAATTGACTAAATTGTGGATTTTGAGTCGGAATAATATCTTCCCTGATATCGAAATCTTCTTCCTCCAAGCCATAAGCCTTAATGAAATACTCTTTAGTGAATTTAACACCTGATTCAGACAGGATTTTATCTCTCTGTGCTAGTGTTAAATCAACATCTTCAGGCTCATATAATTCAAATTTTGGGACTTCCGTATTTGAAAAATTAACTTCATAAATCCATTGAATCAGCTGATTTATAGTCTTTTCAACAAGTTTTTTATCGGCATCAATGATGTCCTGACGAACAGCCATGTGTGTATTGGCTGCGGCATAGCTTCCTGTTGTACCTATTTCAGTAGTTAAAGTCTGACCGAGAATAGCCTTTGAAATCTCGGAATTCATCTTATCTATTAACTTTTCAAATACTTCAGCTGAAGAAGATTTATTTGCCTCTTGAATTTCAACAGATGAGTCATCAGGAATAACGGCAATTGCATCTTGTATCATATCTTCTAATAAATCAGCAAGATTATCTGTCTCTTCTTTAGTTGCACCTCGTGGATGTTTGCCGATAAGGTGTGGGATTCCATATTTTTCAGTAAATATTACCCAAAACTTTAAACCACCTTTTTTAAATGTAACAGACCAAAAGACACGAGAAAGGACTCTTTCGCCATAAGGATTATCGTAGCTTGGGTTATTTTGAGGGCATAGGAACTTCTTTGGCGGGAGTTCTTCTCCCCAATAATGCTCTTTTGTTCTGAATTTAAGTTGATTTTCCTCGTCAAAACAGAACCATTCCGGAGGTTTTGCTTTTAATTCTGCCGGTAAAACATAATTGCCGACTTTCTTCCAAATAATCTCTATTGGCTGAAAACCGAATAGTGTTGCATCAAGTATGTCATTTATAAGTTTATGAATGTCGAGTTTTTTGAGTAAATCCTCAATTAATTCGGCATCTTTTGTTTTATCCAAACCTCTGTTTATATCCCATTCAAGAGATAAAACACCAGCTTTCCTTGATTGAATACAAGCAAAAACGTGAGGATCACAAAATAACTCTCTGTATATTCTGATATCTTTACCCTGTTTCTTTAAAACGATATCAGGATCGGGTAAATATGAACCTAGGGTGTAAAAATTTATACTTCTTTTTCGAGTTGCAATTTCATCTGATAATTTTTTAACCATAATTTTCTCTTTTTCATTTAATTATTTTTCTTCACGAGAGCCTTTTAACGGCTTTTAATTTTAATTTTTAGGGGTTGTTTCGATAACTTATAGCCAAATTTTTAATTTGGACATTTTAGAAGCCTCCTACAAGTTTTAATGTTTCCATTTTTTGTCGGGTAGAAATATGAATCTCTCCCGAACCATTTCCGGCAGCATATAAAGCAAGTGCTAATGCCCAAAATCTGTCTGCGTGTCCGTTGTCTGAATGTTCAGCATCAAAGCGGATATTGTTTGCAGTTGTTGTAATTCTCCTGACCGAGTGTAAATCTTCTCGGATTTCGTGCTTTTTCGGAATAAAAACTGTTCTGTCTTCAAAGTGGGTTCTTAATCCATAAGCCAATTCCTCTTTGATTTTGTTAGTAAACATAATTGGCTCAACACGATATTTACCGAATTTAATCTGTGCATTTTCAGATAATTGCATTCCGATTCCGGTAGAATCAGGACAACATCTGCGGAATCTTTTATTAGACAAAACTCCGGAGAGTATTTCTTCCTGTTTATGAAATGGCATCTTGTTTAGTTCAATAACACTTCGGGTATAAAGTATATTTTCAATTTTTTCTAACACCCAAATTACTGTTAAATCTTTTCTTCTTCCAATATCCACACCAACATATAAATCATTTGAAACTTCAGATAATGAACGAAGAATATCATCTAATTCGCAGGTGGAAATTAAATCATAAGGTAAAAATGCAGTTGCTTCGTCTATGGCTACACAACAATATTCTTGTTGCCAAGTGTACTCATCAAAACAGTTCTGCTCTTCATTATCCATCCAAGCTTGCTGCTCTTCTTTTGTTGTTTCTCTATGATAAATTCTATCAACAAGACCTTCAGCCACAGCAAGCTGAATCGGAGTTTTATGGTGACTCCATTTCAGCTTACCTTTTGTGACTTGGTCGATAAATCTGTAATATAAACAATTTTGTCCGTTGTGAGTTGATAAAATCCTTAAAGGATAACCCCAAGTAATACATGGGCGAGCTGCTTTCCAAAGTTCCTCCGGATTATTGTGAAAAGCAAATTCATCCAAAACAACTTTCCCACCTTTTGAACGGAATCCCTTTGGATTTGATGATAGTGCGTGGATGCGTGTGCCGTTTGAAAACTGAATAACATAGGCTTTTATGTCTTTATCGTTATCAATAATCATTTCGCCAATTCGTTTTGCAGATGCGTGGAATATTTTTACCCACATCTCACAATAATCTATATATTCTCTAGCAGCAGATTCATCTGCTGATGAAAACCAAACGGCAGGGACTTGTCTGTTTACACAATCCCTGACATCTTCGTAGCTTTGAACGTAAGTCGCACCGATACGTCTCGACTTTTCCCAAATTTTTATTTTTGACTTATCATCAAGCCATCGTTGTTGGTAGGGTAAAAAGTAACTATTCTTCACTTGGTTTCATACCTAATATTTCAGTTTCAATCAATTTAACAAAGTCCGGTGTAATTCCTTGATGTTCTTGTTTATCAGGTTTGTTTCCTATTTCGTCTTCATATTCTTTGATTTTGTTTATCATTGGAAGCAAACGGGTAAATGCAAACATTCTTCCGGGATCAACTTTCTCTTTATTTTCAATGTCATATTCAATAGACACCATCAATTTACGAGCAAAGTTATAAAGTTCTTCGTGAAACATTGATTTAGTATTTACATATTGTTCTTTTCGTAAATCCCATTTATGTTCATTTTTCCACCGGCGGATAGTTCGTTCATTCACACCGATTTTACTCGCAACCTCTTCTAATGTAAGTTGGTCAACGACATATAATCTCTCTGCGTTTGAAATTAATATCTCACGCTTAGTCAAAATATTCCTCCAACTTCTGAATTTTAGTATTAAGGGTTTGCATTTCGGAGAACACATCTTGAAGTCGATTGAAAGCTGTGGCAGCTTTTTCGACTTCAAGTTTTAAGGTATTCTCCTCAAAGGGGTTTAACAATGAACGAATAAGAATAATTAATCCTGCTGCCTCCGTATCAAGATGTTTAAAGGTAGATTTTGCTTCGGCTAACTGTCCTTTTAATTGGATTCTTTCAATATTCATTATGCAGAAATCTCCCTTTTTAATACGGGACACCAAACATTAGAATCAATCTTGCTTTCTATTCTTGAAAGAACAGTTGCACTATATTGATTCGTTTCAACGAGATCCTTTAATATCTCAAAATTATTAGCAATTATTTTTTCAAAGGTTTTAACCTGTGCATTGTGGTATATGTACCAAATAACAAAAATGACAGCAGGAAAACCAATGCTCTCAAAAAGTTTTAATAATAAGGACATTTCCATATAAATACCTTTCTTTACAGAAACAAAAACAGGCTTTTCGCCTTTTCTTTATTTCAAGATAACTTCTCTCCTTAAAACAATTCAAATTGAATTCGCAAGTGATTTTTTCACTTGTTTCCGTCAGAGAAAAAATATCTTGCCATCGCAATTTGAGAGAACTTTCAGATGGCGATTATACTTCCAACAGAAAAAGTAAAACTATAAAAAAAGAAGATGGAGAGTTTTTAATGAAATATTTTGAGGTATTTAAAGCCGGAAACTACCCACAAGGCAAATTTACAAAAGAGGAAATCCAAGAACTTGCTAAAAATTATGATCCGAGTTTTTGCGAAGCTCCTATTACATTAGACCATGAGCAAAAGGGACCTGCTTATGGATGGGTTGATAAATTAAAAGAAGAAGATGGCACTTTAAAAGCATCTTTTAAAGATTTATCAGATGATTTAAAAGAATTTGTTAACCAAGGCAAATACAAAAAGATATCTGTTGAAATATACAGAGAACTTGAAGGTAAAAAGCCATATTTAAAGGCTGTTTCTTTCTTGGGTGCAAGCATTCCGCAAGTTAAGGGAATGGAGCCGGTTGAATTCAAAGAGGGCGAATCAGAAGTCTATATCTTTGAAACTCAAACCGAAGAGGAAGATGAAACAGAAAATATTGAAGAGTTGAAAAATACTATTCAAGATTTGAAAAAACAAGTTGCTGATTTTAAAGAAAAGGCTCAAAACAAAGAAACCATCAAGGATTTAAAAAATCAGGTTAAGAATCTAAATGTTGAGCTTGCTAAATTCAAAGACGAAGCAGCTAACAAAGACGAAATTGCAAAAGAATTGCAGGAACTAAAAACAACTATAAGAGATAAAGACTTCAATGAGTTTATTGATTCTCAAATCTCTGCCGGTATTTTAACACCTGCGAATAAAGATGCTGTTTTATCTATTTTACAGGACTTGGACAATGTAAAAAAGTTTGACGAGTCCTCTAACAGCATTGACCAGTTTAAAAACTTTATCTCTGCATTACCAAAACAAGTTGAGTTTGATGAAATTGCTCAAAAAAATGCAAAAAAGAAATCAGATGAAGAATTAAAATATGCTGATGCAGATGAAGAAAGTCTTGAGATATTTAATCAGGCACAAACAATTGCAAAAGAAGAAAATATCTCATTTCGTGAAGCACTATTAAAGATTAAGGAGGTATAAATGGGTCGCTTAGAAGAATTACGCATTAATGCCTATTTATCCGAGGTTGCACGTGGTTACAGCAATAACTCATTTATTGCCGAGAATCTGTTCCCTACAATACACTCTGATTTGGAAAAAATCGACATCTTTGAATTCAACAAAGAAGCATTCCAAATCTATGACACAGAACGTGCAATTAGAGCTAATTCAAATGTAATTAGTCCTCAAGGATTCAAAAAGCATACAACTACCCTAACAGAACACGACTTGGCTTATCCGATTGATTATCGTGAAGAAGAGGAAGCTCGTAAAATCAAACTGCAAGTACACGCAACAAATGTTGTTACTCAGGGATTACACTTAAAACTTGAAAAACAATGTGCTGATTTGGCACAGGATCCTGCTAAATATCCGACAAATAATAAAATTGCTTTATCAGGTACTAGCCAATTTACACATAAAGATTCAGACCCTATTGGTGTAATTGATGATGCAAAAGATGCAGTTGCTCGTCAAATCGGTCAGGATCCTAACACATTAGTAATGGGACAAGAAGTGTGGGAATCATTGAAAAGAAATGAATCTTTAAAAGGTTTAATCGCAAGCACTTCAAATAAAATTATTACTCTGGATTTATTAAAAGAGTTCTTTGAAATTGAAAATATTGTTGTTGGCAAAACAATTTACTCAAATGCAAACAATCAATTTGAAAGAATATGGGGTAATAATATCATCTTGGCATTCGTTCCTCATTTAAATGCAAGAACTGAATACGATCCTGCATTTGCTTATACAGTTAGGAAAAAAGATGCACTTCAAATTGATGAATACGAAAAAGAGGGCAACAAAGTCCGCTATATTCGTGCAACTGATATTTACACCCCATTCCTTGTTGGTCCTGAAGCAGGTTATTTAATCTCTAATGTTAATGCACCAAAAGGAGGTCACTAGTGGCACTGAAAAAATACAAAATTAAAAACACTAACATTTTGCACGATGGAGTTGTAAGACACATCGGGGAAATTATAGAACTTGATGAAAAAGCAGCTGCTAAACTGCAAGATGTTTTGACTCTCGTAAAAGAAGTCGCAAATAAAACTCAAAACAAACCGAACGATCCTGAAAAAACAGGAGGTGAAGATGGCAAATAAGTTATATAAACCCTTATTAATTGATTCTGTTTTAGCAACAGAAGACTTACCAAAACAAAGATTCGTTTCTTTTGACGGAAAAGTTTCTAAAGCCGGAGAAAAATCATACGGAATATGTGATGTTGAAACAGAATCAGGACAATACGCACCAATAGCAACTGTTGGTATTTTGCTTATAGTAGCAGGTGGAACAATTACTGTCGGAAGTACAGTTTCATCTGATGCAACAGGAAGAGCAGTTGTTACCGGAGAAAACCAAGCAGTAAATGGTTATGCTCTCGATGCCGGTGCAGAGGGTGATGTAATAAGAATTATTAGAGGAATTTAATGACTCTATACTGTACTCCCGAAAATATCGAATTACAAATTGGTAAACCTTCTCTTATCCAGCTCACTAATGACAACCCCGAACAGGAAACTGTCGATATGGTTGTCTGCGATGAAGCTATTCTCTACTCCTCTACCCTTATCGATGGCTATTTGAGAGGAAAATACACACTACCCTTAAATAGCCACTTTCCTTTGTTAAAGGTTATTGCAATTGATTTAAGTATTTATCGTCTTTATTCAAGAAGAATTTATACAGAGATTCCTGAAACAATATCCGCAGCATACAAAAATGCAATTAAAACATTGGAAGATTTGAAAAAAGGAATAATAACACTTCAAACAGAAGAGGAAACCAATGTTCACTCCTCCGGAGAGTACAGAACAAATAAAACTGAATTGGACAGACTGTTTAATAAGCGAGTAATGAACTTTGAGTATTAGAGAGATTGAAAATTCAATAATCTTATATTTAAAAAGTAAATTCCCTGAATTTTTAGTTGAGGGATTCCCTGAAAAACCACAGGAATTTATATTATTACACCCGCTAGGTGCAGTCCTCGTTCATTACAGAGGCGGTAATTATACCAACTTAAATTCACTCGGAATAATTTCACAAACAAAAGGTTTATCCTTTGCAATAACAGTCGTAACTCGTAACCTCCGGAATAATAAAGGAGCATACGAAACCCTCGACAGAGTAAAACAATATTTATGCGGATATAAAATCAACGGATGCACTAAAATGATTCCGCAAAAAGAAGCCTTTATATCAGAGACAAATGGTATTTGGCAATATGAAATAGAATTTACACTTACTACCCCAAGTATAGAAGAAATGGAGGAAATATAATGCCTGCGAGTTTCTTACATGGTGTTGAAACCATAGAAATTGAAAAAGGTGCAAGAACGATTAAAACAGTAAAAACGGCTGTAATCGGTCTTGTCGGAACAGCTCCGATTCAAGATGTCGAGGCTGAATTTAAAACAGTAAATGAACCGACATTGATTTTGAATGAAATTGATGCAGTTAAATATTTTGGTTCTAAAAAAGACGGATTTACAATCCCACAAGCATTGGAAGCGATATTTGACCAAGGTGCCGGTATTGTAATTGTAATAAATGTCTATGATCCTGCGATACATGAAACTGTATCTGCTGTAACAAAAGCAGATATTATTGGTGGAGTTAATGCAGTTACAGGCAAAAGAACAGGATTAAAAGCATTTGAAGACAGTTATTCATTATTCGGATACTTCCCGAAAATGATACTTGCTCCTGTTTATTGTGAAGATGCAGCCGTAGTCACAGCAATAAAAACTGTATGCGATAAAATTCGTGCTATCGGTATTGTTGATGCTCCTGTCGGGACAACAGTTCAAGATGCTATAAAAGGCAGAGGTCCAACAGGAACGATTAACTTTAATACATCTTCAGACAGAATTATCCTTTGTTATCCTCATTTAAAAGTTTATAACTCTGCGACAGATTCAACAGTTTTAGAACCATATTCATCAAGACTAGCAGGTGTTATTGCTGCCAAAGACATAGATAAAGGATACCATTGGTCTCCTTCAAATACGGAAATCAACGGAATTGTCGGTGTTGAAAAACAATTAACATCAATGCTTAACGATCCGACAAGTGAAGTTAATACCTTAAACGAAGCCGGCATTGTAACTATATTTAATTCTTCAGGTTCAGGATATAGAACTTGGGGAAACCGCTCGGCTGCATATCCTAGTTCCACAAGTGTTACTAATTTTATAAATATAAGAAGAACTGCTGACATTATTCACGAGAGTGTTGAATATTCAATGTTACAATTTATCGACTTCCCGATTGATAACGGACTTATTGATTCAATAACAGAATCTGTTAATGCGTTTATAAGAAGTTTAATCGGAAGAGGCGCACTAATTGACGGAAAGTGTTCATATAATCCTGACAAAAACCCTGTTACTCAAATAGCTGACGGACATCTTGTTTTCGATATTGAATTTATGCCTCCAACTCCGGCAGAAAGAATCAGCTTTGAAAGTTTCATAGATATAGAACTACTTAAGTCATTAGGATCGTCATGAGAGCAGAAATAAATGAAAACGAAGAGTTGGAAATCTTCTGCGATGACAATGATATCTGTAAAACTTGCAGAAACACAAGAAGATGTCCTCTTATACAGGCAATAAATCAGGAAATTGTTATTTTGCATTATGCAGATGTTCAAATCTGTGAATGCGGATTATATCAAAAAGGAATCAGAAAATGAGTAAAATTAAAATCAACAAACTAACAAACGCAAATGTTTATTTGAATGGTGTTAACTTATTAGGTCGTGCCGAGGAAGTTACATTACCTCAAATAAAACATAAGATGTCTGAACACAAAGGACTTGGGATGGTTGGTTCAGCTGAATTCTTTTCAGGTATAGATAAACTTGAATGTAAAATTAAATGGAATTCTTTGTATCCTGAAGTTTTACAAGATTCTGCTAATCCTTACACCTCAACTATGATTCAGGTCAGAGCATCATTAGAAACTTATAACGGACTTGGAAAAATTGAAGAAGTTCCGGCAACTGCATTTATTATGGGAACTTTTAAAGAATTCCCGATGGGAACGATTAAACCTCAAGACAATGCAGAGTATGAAACACAAATGTCTGTTACTTATGCAAAGTTAGTCGTTAACGGACAGGATATTTTTGAAATCGATGTTCTTGAAAACATTTACAAAGTCGGCTCAAAAGACATTTTAAGTAGTTTTAGAAGAAATATAGGAGCTTAATTATGACGAAAAGCATTACATTACCCTCCGGCAAAATTGCAACAGTAAGACCGGGAAGAGGGTATGACCTCTTGCAGGCACAATTAAAAGCAAAGACTTCTGAAGAGATACCTTATGCTTTAATTGCTGAATTAACTGAAATTGACGGACAAAAACTTGTTTACGAAGACATCTTGGAACTTGATTTATCAGATGTAATAGCTCTTCAGGCTGAATTGTCGGGAAAGTTTCAGACCACAGCTCCGACTGTGGGAAATCAAAACAGGGAAAAACTTCAAGAAACTGTTGCTACGATCAACTCCCTGACTCCCAAAGCATAATTCATCTCTCTAAAGTGACAGGATGGCAATATACGGAAATCTGTAAAATGCCAATTCCTGTCCTTATCTATTGGTGTACTCAGGCTATAAAATACACGAATAAAAGAAATGAGGAAATTGAAAATCAATGCTAGATACAATGATGCGTATATCCTTAACTCTTGTAGCCTTCGACAAAATGTCGAGGGTTGTTCGTGAAGCCGTAAATAAATCAGATGCAGAGTTTGATAAATTACAAAAGAAGATTAAGGAGACAGCCGATAGAGTTGATAAACTCGGACAAAGTATTGCAAAAATAGGTGCAGGTTTTACAGCTGCCGGCATGGGTGTAGCCTATAAACTCGGCATTACAGAAGCAATTCCGGAAGCATTTGCAATGGAACACAGACTTCGTGAATTAGGGAACGTAGGACAATTATCTGCAAAACAATTAGAAGAAATGGATAAAAGGCTTGGTGATATTTCTCGTCATACAAACCAATTCAGAAGTGAAATATCTGAAGGTTTGAATGTTCTAGTTGCATCAGGTATTGCTCCGGAAGCTGCTCTTGATTATATGAATGTAATCGGCAGAACGGCAACCGCAGCACAAGCAGAGATAGTTGATATTTCAAAAACTGCTTTTGCAGTTACGGACAACTTAAAAGTAAATGTTGCTGATTTAGGTAAAACAATGGACATACTTGCACAAGCCGGTAAAGAGGGCAGATTTGAATTAAAAGATATGTCTGCTGCGTTCCCGTCTTTAACTGCCGGTGCTTCGATGTTAGGAATGAAAGGAATTCCTGCCGTAACTCAATTAGGTGCAGCTCTTCAAGTTGCAATGAAAGGTGCCGGTTCTGCGGCAGAAGCAGCCACAAACTTTGAAAGTTTCTTACAAAGTATAACTTCTCCGATGGCAGTAAGAAGATTTGAAGAACTATACGGAGTTGACCTCCCTAAATTTTTGAATCAGGTTATTGCCGAGAATAAGGATCCTATTGAGGAGATGGTAGTTTTAATCAACCAACTCACAGGCGGTGATGTATTCGCTGTGTCGGAAATTTTCAGGAATAAAACAGACCTGAACTTCCTTAAACCTATGATGCAAAACCTCGATGAGTATAGACGAATCAAAGAATCCGCTTTGAATGCAAATGGTGTAATGGATGAAGACTTTAACCATATGCTTGAAACTACAAGCGAACAATTTAAACTCTTAAAAATCAATATGAAAGAGTTAGTCTTTCCTCATCTTCATAAACCGATTCAGATATTAAATGAATGGCTGACTAAAATAAATAAAAATCCTGTCCTTCAAAAAGGTTTATTTGCCGGAGTAATTGGCACAATTGGACTCGGTTTATTATTGACTGGTATTGGTACGGCAATAATGATTATCGGGAAATTTATCGGAGCATACGGACAAGCACTTAACGGAATAAGAGCAATTGCTCCTAAAATAAAATTCTTACTCGGTGATTTATTCCAATTTTTGCAGTTACGTTCTTTTAATATCCGTTTCTTGAACGGACAGGGCGGATATTTAGGTGCATTTTTATCTGATATACAAAGGCTTGATTCAGGAATGAAAAAAAGTATTAAAAGTGGTTTTAATGACTTTTTAAATGGCTTTAAAAACTTTCCTAAAAATATAATGAATTCAACAATTGCATTTAAAGATTGGACAGTTGCAGTTATCAAAGGAATTCCGTCAGCTACAATTAAAGGACTGAACGCAATTAAAAACGGATTTTTGGGAATTCCGGGAATGATTAAAAATGCTGTAATTGCTTTTAGAACTTTCTCTTTAACTCTGCTAACTTCCCCAATTGGTTGGATAGCATTAGCAATTGGAGCGGCTGCATTATTAATATATAAATTTTGGAAACCAATCACAGGATTTTTTAAAGGTGTGTGGCAGGGACTTCGTGAAGGTCTCGCACCTTTAATGCCTTTATTTAAAAGAATAGGCGAAGCTATATCTCCTATACTTGTTCCGATAAAAGCAGTTATTGATTGGATTAAAAAGATTTTAAAACCTGTTGAAGATACCGGTGGAGCAGCCGAAAAAATGGGTGTTCGTTTCGGTAAAGCAATTGCTAATATCATTGTAAAAATAACCGAGTTAATAACAAAGGTATTTGAATGTGGCAAAAAAATTGGAGATATGCTTTCAAACGGCATTTTATCAACAGTAAACAAAACAAGAGATGCAATTGGAAAACACGCACAAATTATCCGAGACCATTTGCCACACTCTCCTGCTAAATCAGGACCATTAAAGGATTTACACAAAGTAAAAATAATTGAAACAGTTGCCTCAACTATGAAACCACAGCCTCTTGTATCGGCAATGAATAAAACTTTGGAAGTAATTGCAAGACATTCTTTTAAAGCAATTCCAAAGTTTGAAATAAATCCGATACCACAATTAAAAACAGTTAGTAAAAAACCTGAAATTATGACAACCTCCGGATTTAATAAACAACAAAGAACACAAGAAATTCCAACACGTTCAGAATTAAAAAATTCCTCTGTCATAAATTACAATCCGACAATTAATATCACAGGAACAGGATCTAAAGAAGATTTTAAACAACTTCTCAAACAACACAAAGACGAGCTTTTAAAATTATTAAAAGCAGAAAATGAACGGAAAGTGAGGTTAGTATACTGATGTTTGCACAGCTTGGGGACATAGTTTTTGAAATAATACCTTCTTTTAACGGACATAGTGAAACTACCTCATATAATTATGTCCAACATGAACGTATTGAAAATAAACCTCTCTTGCAGTTCCTCGGCAAAAATTTACAGGAATACGAACTGGTTTTACATTTTCACCAATCATTTTGTATTCCGGAGGATGAAATTAAAAAACTGAAAAATGCAGCAGATAAAGCCTTGCCTCTTAAATTTATCAAAGGTAATGGCGAGTATGTCGGAATATTTGTTATTGAACAAATAAAAGAATCTACCGAACAAACAAGTGCAAAAGGAGATGTTATCTCTATTCAGCTAGAAGTAAAACTAAAAGAATTTGCAGGGAAAATACCCGAAGAAAAAAATAAACAGAAAGGATTTAAGAAAAAAGCGTGACGGAATATTATTCATACGTTACAAAAGACAATGACAGATGGGATTTGATATCGCACCATTTTTATAACACACC
>JAFXYU010000122.1 GCA_017541565.1 bacterium
ATTTACGAGGCAAACTTGAAAAGAAATTCACAAAATCACAAATTCGTGAATTTAAAATAATGTACTCATATTTATCAAGAATTGAGAGTCATAATGGTAATGAGCAATATATGTATTATAGATTAGCTGAGTATATATGGCGAAGATGCAGAGAGTACACATATTTATACCAAGATTTAAAACAAAATTTGCTTAATATTGCGTAATAAACTTTTCTCTTTTTTTTGAAAGTGCCTTTTATTTAGTTGTCATAAATAAAAACACTATTTTTTTGAAAAATAAAAAAACGAGTTTACGGCGTTTGCTGCGAGAAAGTTCTCATGAACAAAATTTTCAGGTCTTTTCAACACAAAATGGATAAATATAATTAAAATATAAAGGTTAGAAATTGCACCGAGTGGTAGGAGACAACCCACATGTGGGTTAGCTCGGCTATGCTAAAAATAGCCTAACTCGGCAAATACTAAAATAGCTCAACTCGGCAATTCTAATTTAAATGAAAAATCCGTACTGCTTGATATAGTACCCCAACACTATACAAGAGAGGAATAGAAAAATATGGAAACTTGTGCATATTGCCGAAAAGTGCTTGTTATTAAAGCAATTATGGCAATGGTTAATCTAAAATCAAGAGATATTGAAAATGAACTTCACCTATCAAAAAGCATAGTCAGCAGGCATATGCGTGGTGAAAACAACAGACCAGAAATTGACATTTATATCATTGAACATTTATTAGGTATCAAAATCGAGGGTTATAAACTTACAGATGAACAAGTCAAATATTGAAAATTTAAATGATGAATGGCTAACAATGGATGAGGCTTGTAAATTATTACGCATAAAACCCAAAACATTGAAAGACCGTTGCAGAAAAGGTGAAATTGAACATCGAATTTTTCGCAATAATAGAGAATTTGTCTATTATATCAATAAAAATTCTATTCCTCGAATTCAAAAAGAAAAATTAATTCCTACTAAAGAATATGCAAATGCTCCTGAATGGGCAAGAAATCAAGCTGATAAATATATTAGAATTATTAATAATACAAGATTTTTAAGAGGAAAAGAATTAAAAAAATTTATTGAATGGTGGAACAAAAAGCATCCGAACCTAAAAACATCATATACAGCCGTTAATAGAATGAAGGTTAGGTATGAATGTTTTGGAATAAATGGTTTATTAGCTCAATATGGGAAAAATTTACATAGATCCGTAGTAAAAAATAAATATTTTGACTATTTCAAAAAATTATATTTAATTGAAGGTGCTCCTTCATTGCATACCTGTTGGGAAAATACATTAGGTTATGCAATGCGGACTTCTAATTTACAAAAGGATGACTTTCCAAGTCCGAATTCTTTTTTGAGAAGATTAAAAAAGGAAATGCCAACACAAGCGATTTATCTTGCTCGTTATGGTGAATCTTCTTTTAATATGAAATTTGGTAGTTATATTGAAAGAGATTATTCTAATATAAAATGCGGCAAAGTTTGGGTTTCTGACCACGCACAAATTGATGTTGCGGTTTTTGATCCTGAAGGAAATGTTGTGTTTCCTTGGGTAACTGCTTGGAGAGATTACAAATCAGGGAAATGGTTGGGATGGATGTTAGAATGTGGAAGTCCTAATTCCGATAGGATTTTTCAAGCATTTTATTATGCCGCTAAAGAATATGGTTTGCCTGATGATGTAATTATTGATAACGGTAAGGATTATCGTAGTAAAGATTTTGCCGGAGGCAGACCTAAAATTGATGATTCTCAGAAAGGCAGAACTACATCAATGCTCGATCTAATGGGTGTTCAAGTACATTTTGCATTACCATATAATGCACAAACAAAGCCTATTGAAAGAGATTTTAGAACAATCAAAGAATATTTATCAAAACATTGTCAGGGATATAGAGGTGGAAATGTTGTTGAAAGACCTGAATATTTGGTTGGAGAGATTAAATCAAATAAAATTATGCCTTTTGATAAATTTAAAAACTTATTTAATGAATTCATTGTTGAAGTATTTAATAAAAGAGACTCACAGGGCAAGAACCTTAATGGATTAAGTCCTGATGAGCTATTTAATGCAGAATTTACTGAAAAACGAGTTGCTACAGCAGAAGGTCTTAAATTGTTCTGTATGAGAACTTCAAACAATTACACAATTTATAGAAACGGAATAAAAGACAGAAAACTCGGCATTACATATTGGGCAGATTGGATGGTTGCTCAAATGAAAGTAAAAGTTTATCTTCGCAGAGATCCTGAAAATTTCAAAGAAGCGTGGGTTTTTAGAGCCGATAATAATGAATTTTTAGGTGCGTGTTTTGCGGTTAATGCTGTTGCCGCACTCCACGCAGGTGATATTTCAAAAGAAGAATTCAAAGAGGCTATGGAAATTAAGAAACGTAGCCTGAAAATTACAAAGGCTTATCTTGATGATATTGAAAAAATACCGTTTGAAGAGCAATGCGAAAATTACAAGACAGTCTTTGCTAAAAAGATTAAAAAGGCAAATCCAAAAATTACAAAAATTGCCAATACAAGTATGGATCAAGCTGTACAGAAAAGAAAAGAAATGGATGCATACGGAAAGAACGATATGTCGATGTTCTTAAATGAAGATGCTCCTAAAAAGAAATTTTATTATTACGAAACCGAAAAATATCTTGATGAAGATGATGATTTAATGGAGGTCGCATATGGATATTAGAACTGAATTAAAAAATATGATGGAAGAAAAAGGTCTAACGATCGTATTTGTAGCGACCGCAATTGGTGTTGCAAAATCTACGGTAAGTATGTGGTTAAATGGCACATATAAAGGTGATAATGATAAAATAGCAGATAAAGTTAACAATTTTATTCAAAGAGAAAAAGAACGCTCATTTGATGAGGATTTACCTCTTGTTGATATTTCAATAATTGGTTTTATATCAGAAATTGGAAGAACTTGCCATACCAAAGGTAAAATCGGTGTTTGCGTTGGTAAAGCAGGACTCGGTAAAACTGTAGCAGTAAAAGAATATACCAAGAACTTTTTAGATGCCATTTTAATTGAAAGCGACTCAGGTTATACTGCAAAATCTTTACTTCTTGAAATTCATAAAAGACTCGGACTTTCGGGAAAAGGATGTGTTTACGACTTAATGAATGAAGTTGTAAACAAATTAAACAATTCAGGCAGACTTCTTATTATTGACGAAGCCGAAAATCTGCCGTACAGAGCATTGGAAATTACTCGCAGGATTCACGATAAGACCGGGATCGGCGTGCTTTTAGTTGGCAGAAATATCTTAATTGAGAATTTAAGAGGTTACAAAAATCAATACGATCAACTATATTCAAGAGTTAAATATTTAAAAGTCCTTGATAGATTACACATTAAGGACATCAAAAAGATTTTAATTGCGGCAGGACAGAATCCTGAACTCGCAGAAGTTTATCTTCAGTATTCAGATGGAAACACAAGAAGATTAGAACATTTAATTTCGCACAGTATCAGTCTTGCTAAATTCAATGGCACAGATGAGGTCGATGAGACTGTGATTCGAGCAACTTCAAAAATGCTGATGGCATAGGAGGAATTAATTGTGTTAGTAAATAAATCGAACGGTAAGCCTAATTTCCGACCCGGTGAAACCGCTTTTTATATATTTTTAATCGCTCTTGCCATCTTTATTTTTGGAGTACAAGTCGGAATTAAACATGGGCGAGCATTGGAGCTTGAGGATTTAAGTATTAAATATGGCTACCACTTCACAGATTAAAAGAATTCATACACTTAAAAGCATACTCGGATTAGAAGATGATTTATACAGAGATATGCTCTTCTCATTTGGCGTTTGCACATCAAAGGATTTAACCTTTACGGAAGCAGGTGTTTTACTTGATATTTTAGAAACTAAAGCGGTAGAGAAAAATCTTTGGAAAAAGCAACCTAAAAAATATGAAGATATGGATCGTGGGGACAAAATGGCTACCCCACCTCAATTAAGAATGATTAAAGGTTTATGGAGAGAAATTTGTTATTGCGATAATGACGAATACGCAAGCAAATCACTCCGAAAATTTATGAAAGCCAAATTTAAAGTTGATGATATTAGATTCCTTACAAAAAACAAAGCTATAAAAGTTATTCAAGCAATAAAAGGAATTCAAAAAAGAATTAAAAAAGGTGCGGCCGCACTTTAGTTAGTAACGAAAAATAAGGAGGAAAAAATGGAAACAGAAGAAAAAACAATGGAAACTACAATGGAAATGCCTATGGCGGGCTCAATGGAAAATTCAATGGATGAATCAATGGATTCAGAAATGAATGCAACACCTAAAAGGTCAAACACTATGCCTGAATGTGCTGTTATCGGATTAATAAAAAATCAGATGATAGTGCTTGAGGAAGATTTAAGAGAGGCAAAATTGAGATATGCAGATGTAGCCTTGGAAAAGGAAAACTGGAGCGGAAAATATGAAAGAGAGATGGATTGTAAAGTAATTGAAGGTCAAATGAGAATTCTATCCAAATTAGAAAAGGACTTTGAATGTATGTTCACCCCATCTCCCCATTCCATGCAATAACAGGTCGAAACGGTCGGCTAATATGCTGACCGTCTTAACGTAATGCGTTAACTGATGAGACCAAAATAAGGAGGATAAATGTCTGAAACTAAAATAAAAAAATTTATTGAAGCAGAGTTTGAACAAATAAATAAAGATATTGAAAAATCTTTGTCTGAAATCGGTGAATTATATTACAAAACTCACCAAATATCATACTTAAATGGAATGGAACTTGTTAAAAG
>JAFXYU010000003.1 GCA_017541565.1 bacterium
ATATCTTCAAAGTCGCAGAGGGTAATCTTGTCTTTTATAATGTCCGGGAATTAAAAACTGCAAAGACTTCTCAAATCTTTTATAAGTCTGATTTGTTGTCTATCAGCTTGAGAGAGAAAACAAGTCAGAAATATAAAGCCGTTCAGGTTACATACTTCGATCCAAAGAAAAAGAAAACTCTGACGGCATCTGCTAAAAACGAATCTGTTGTAAAGGGCGATACCTTAAAAATTACCACCCGATGCACGAGTAAAAAGCAAGCACTTGTTCAGGCGAATGCTGCGTTAAATAATTCTGATACAAAAATAGAAGGTTCGCTTGAGTTTGTCGGTAATCCGTATTTAATTGCCGGATTAAATATTGAACTCAAAGGAATCGGACATTTTTCAGGCAGATATCACATTACGGAAGCAAGACACGTTTTTGACAGAATATCAGGTTACAAGACATATTGCGAGGTGACATCGTGTTAAGGTTTGGAATCGTTTCGCAAATAGATGCAATAAATGTTTTGGCAAGAGTGAATTTTGGTGATGATGATTCCACTTCCTTTTGGCTTCCTGTTATTCAAACCAAAACTCTCAAAGACAAATTTTATGTAATGCCGGATGTGGGCGAACAAGTTGTTTGTCTTATGGATGAAAATTCAGAAGATGGTGTAATTCTCGGAGCAATATATTCTGCCGAAGATAAACCGATATTACAAAGCGAAAAAGAAATGGGAATTAACCTCGACTGTGAAGCATCGGTACACGCAAATAAAGAAGAACAAACACTAACAGTAATATTTAAAAAAATGAAATTAATCGGTGATATTGAACACGATGGAAACCTGAAAAATACAAAAGGTATAAAATCCGATGCTGACATTACCGATAAAAAATCCTCAATGCAAGATATGAGAAACACATATAACGGACACACTCATACAGGCAACCAAGGAAGACCGACATCAGCTCCGGCACAAGGAATGTAAAAATGACAAAATTAAACGAAATCACTTATGTTGATTGGCAAGTAAAATTAAATACCATCGGTGATGTTGCCGAGGGAGTCGATGATATCAATCAATGCATCGCAATAATTCTGCTGACGAGAAAAGGCTCGGATCCGCAAAGACCGACTTTTGGTTCAGAATTATACAAATATGTTGATTACCCCGTTAACGAAGCAATTCCGAATATTATCCGAGAGACAACGGATGCAATAAATCTTTGGGAAACAAGAATTAAGGTCAATTCTGTGTCGGCAGAAATTGATAATACAAACATCACAGTAAAAGTCGAATGGACTTTGAAAGACTCAAATATATCCGCAACCGCAGAGGTCACATTATGACAAATTTACCCGAACCGAATTTTATACAAAGAGATCCTGACACGATTATGAAAGAGTGGACAGAACTATACGAACAAAAATCAGGCAAAGTTTTGCAACCGGCACAGATTGAAAAATTAATGATTGATGTCGGAGCTTACAGAGAAACTGTGCTTCGTATGGATATTCAGGAAACGGCAAAAAAGAATCTGTTAAGTTATGCTCCGCTTGATGTTTTAAGGCATATAGGCGAGCCGATGGGTGTTGAACAGCTGATGGCTGACAATGCCGTTACAACACTAAAATTCTCTGTTGATGAGGCATTGGATTTTGATTTTACAATTCCGATGGGAACTGAAGTTGAAACAAAAGACGGACTTTATATCTTCCAAACTACCGCAGATGTTGTTCTGCTTTCGGGAATGACAGAGATTACAGTCGCAGCAGTTTGCCAAACTTCAGGTGCCGGAGCTAATAATTATGTTCTCGGAGCAATAAATAATTTAATATCCCCACTCAGTTATATTTCAAGAGTTGAGAATATAACTGTTTCAGGCGGTGGTGCAGATGATGAACAGGCTGATAGTTTAAGGGAAAGAATCAGACAAGCTCCCGAAAAATTTTCAAATGCAGGAAGTGTCGGTGCTTATGAATACCATACTTTATCAGCACATCAATCTATAACGGATGTTGCAGTTATAAGTCCGTCTCCCGGTGTCGTTAATATTTACCCTCTGACGAATGAGGGAAATCCTACGGAAGAAGTTATAAATATCGTTCAGAACTATTTAAGTGACGATATGATTCGACCTCTTACGGATTATGTTCAGGTCATATCTCCTGAAAACATAGAATTTAATATTGATGCAACAATTTGGCTTTTTAAAGATGCCGATGTAACTTCAGTTAATACAACTATTGTGGCAAGAATGAAAGAATATAAACTGACTCTTTCCGAAAAGTTAGGAAAAGATGTCGTTCAAACTCAGATTATTGCCATATTAAACAGCATTTATGGTGTGTATAAAGTCAGACTGAACGCACCACAGGATATAATCGTTCAGACACATCAATGGGCGGAACTAAAGAATTACAATATCTCAATCGGAGGTTTCGCTGATGAATAGTCTTGCACAAATTAATGATACGAATTTAAAAATATTTGATGAAATCTGTGCTGAAAGAATTTCGGCAATAAATCTTGATGTTTTGAATCTTGCAAATATTGATACTCTTCCTAGCGATGCTCTGCCGCACTTGGCAGAACAATACCACATAACAGGTGAGGAGGGTTGGATATTCTGTAAGAATGAACAGGAAAAACGTGCATTATTAAAAAAAGCAATAAAACTGCATAAATACAAAGGCACAAAGTTTGCGA
>JAFXYU010000123.1 GCA_017541565.1 bacterium
GAAGTATTTATTTTTGACGGTTTTGCAGGTGCAGACAAAAAATATACTCAAAAATTCAGAGTAATCAATGAACTTGCATCACAAAACATGTTCATTCACCAATTATTAATCAGACCGACCGCAGAAGAACTTGCTTCTTACGGTGAAGCTGATTACACAATTCTTTGTGCACCTGGTTTCAAATGTGACCCTGCTATTGATGGTACTAATTCAGAAGCATGTATTGCTATCGACTACGAAGCACACACAATAATTATTGCCGGTTCTCAATACGCAGGCGAAATCAAGAAATCTGTTTTCGCTACTATGAACTACGTTATGACTAAGAAGAATGTTCTTCCGATGCATTGTTCAGCAAATATGGACCCTGAAACTCATGAAACAGCAGTTTTCTTCGGACTTTCAGGAACAGGTAAAACAACTCTTTCCGCTGACCCTGCCCGTAAGTTAATCGGTGATGATGAACACGGCTGGTCACCTGACGGTGTATTCAATTTTGAAGGCGGATGCTACGCAAAATGTATTAACCTTTCTGCAGAAAATGAACCTGATATTTATAATGCAATCAAGTTTGGTTCTTTGGTGGAAAACGTTATAATGAACCCTGAAACAAGAGAACTTGATTTCAATGACGGTTCTTTAACAGAAAATACTCGTGTAGGATATCCTGTTAATTATATTAACAATTCTGCAATACCTTCTATGGGCGGTATTCCAAAAGTTGTTATCTTCTTAACTGCTGACGCTTTTGGTGTATTACCTCCAATCTCAAGATTAGACAAGAATGCTGCAATGTACCACTTCGTAACAGGTTTCACATCTAAACTTGCAGGTACTGAAAGAGGCATTACAGAGCCTGTTCCGACTTTCTCAACTCTGTTCGGTGAACCGTTCATGCCAATGGACGCATCAGTTTATGCTAAAATGTTGGGTGATAAACTTGATCAATACGGTACAAAGGTTTACTTAGTAAACACAGGTTGGGCAGGCGGAAGTGCATCATCAGGTGCTAAGAGAATGAAACTCTCTTATACTCGTGCAATGGTTACTGCAGCACTTAACGGATCTTTTGACAATATTGAATTTAAACATCACAACGTATTCAATGTAGATTATCCGACATCTTGCCCGAACGTTCCTTCTGAAATGCTCGATGCAAGAGGAATGTGGTCTGATAAACAAGCATACGATGAAGCAGCAAACAAATTGGCTACAATGTTCAACGAAAACTTCTCAACCAAGTATCCGAACATGCCGGCTGAAATCGTAAATGCAGGTCCTAAACCGTTAAGTTTAGTATAGAAAAACAAATATAAAAAAATCGGGTTTAACAATAGTTAAACCCGATTTTTGTTTTCCGGTTAAGAAATGTAAATAATATAACCAAAAAACAAAAAATAATTTTTTACAGTGTTTAATATATATATGATTGTATCAAGTGTAAATTATTGTGTGTGCCAAAATAACAGATTTCTGTCTTTTCACGGTGCAAAGTCAAGAAAACTCATAGAAAAACTTATGAGCCTCACCAAAGTTGATAAGTGTCAGATAACATTTGATGAACTTGAGAAAATGTACAATGAAATAGGATATGACGTTCTGATGAAAAGAGGCTCACACGCAATTATTCCGGTAACAGACCGTATAAACATACCGCTTGTTATACCTCACGGATGTAAATATGTTCATAAAAATGATTTAAAACGTTTTCTTTTGATTAAAGAAGGTAAATTTTCAGAGGCTCAAAAAATCTAAAACTGGTTCAAAAATTAAAAAAAGCGGTTTGAGAAAATTCTCAAACCGCTTTTTGTTTTTAAACTTTATTGCAAATCATCCAATGTAAAATTCATAAGTGAGTTTCTCAAAAACAAGTATCCGTAATTGGATATTATACAAAATTTTGCTTTTTTAATTTTTCTGTCGCTTTCGCTCTGTTCTTGATATTTTTTCCCAACTGCCTGTCGATTATTCATATTACACCTCGGATGATTAAGACTATCTGTATATATAAAGTATATCAAGGGCAGAAAATTGCCCATTTTTCTTGTTTTATTTTTTTAAACAAAGCGAAAATCAAGCACATCAAGACAAATTTGCATTTACAAATCTTTACAAATTCGGTAAACATGCCTGCATATTGTTTTTAACCGATTTATTACTCTGCAATATGTACTTCTATTTCAAATTTCCTGTTCCACGGATAGGTATATTGTATTTCCATAGCAAAACGTTCTGTTTCGTCAAACAGTTTATTCAAAACTCTGTTCTCATAAGGTATCATCCGGTTTTTTATATCACAAGGAGATTCTATCTGCCCTCTTATATTTGCCTGATATGCCCAATCATCGAGATATCTTATAACTTGCAATTTTTTAAATGCTTTATCGTTATATTTTGATGCATTCCATTTAACTTTTACTCCGGCAAGCAGACTTCCCAATGTATTTGCGCTCGTGTTCCATCCTGCATATCCGTATTGCGGAAGTTCTTTGGAAAATAATGTTTCCACTAATGCATTATCAGAGCCGTTAGCAAACCTCACATCCGCAACGGCAAACGGTTTTGAAGGAACGGAGAATCCCCATTTATACGGTTCTGTATCCCAACCCATAACGAGTTCACCTTGTTTTTCTTTAAAATTATTAATAACCAGAACAACATCCGCATCACTCTCTACGTTTGCAAGTTTAAATCCGCCCAGCCAAAGTTGGCTTATAACCGAATGTTCTATGGAAATATCTTCATAATTTGAAACTCTGTCCGTATATTCCGGTTCAATAAATTTGGGATAAATAATAATATCTTTTTCTAATGCTCTTGCAAGAAGCGTCAGCGGAATTTCGTCCGCACCGGTTTTTGTAATTGCACCCCAGTTTTCTAACATTACTGCTTCTGATACGTTAAATCCAAATTGAGCGCAATCATCTTTAGAAAATACAAGAGTATTAAAAATCCCCTCTCTTTGCCAATCGTAATACATTGCATTTATAGTAAAATTCCTTTTTCTGGTTTCCATATAATCCATAAGGATTTCTCGCGGAATATCCGTTTCCTGAGGTTTTTTATACTTGCAAGAATTATACGAAAATTCAAAAATCTTTTTCCCCCAATCCTTCCAATATTCTTTTTCTTCTTCGTTGCAATTGTTGTTTGAAATTCTCATTATGCTTGAGAAAGCGAGAACTTTTTTACCTCTCAAAATCGGTTTTATTCTTTCCATTCGGGTTCTGATTTCATCCAGTGAATCAGTAATTCGTCTGGACGGAATAAGTCCGCCATAGGCAAGTGTATCAAGAGAAAGAATCATACAATCTACTTCCGGCAAACCTTTAAGCCAATTGTAAAGCCCTTCTGTATCTGCATATTCCGTAAGTCCGCCCAGCATTTCTTTGGGCGGGATAAAAAGTTCGATATCCTCATCAATTGCACAGATATCTTTTGCCAGATTATAGCAGACCGGACGGTTATCAATTGGAACAAAACAAATTTTCATAAATGAATTGTATCATATTTTCCATATTTTGAATATAAAATAGCAAATTAATTTTTTACGGGTTTTTGAATGAAAAGGGGGTATAAAAATGCCAAGTTTAACAATAAATTTATTACAAAACAAAGTTTATCCGACAGGAAATATATGCGCAACAAAATTTGAAAATGCAGGAAGCAAAACTTTTACGCTCAATAAAAACTGCAAAACTCTGGTGGCAAGAACCGTTGCAATAGCAACAGATTTAGCACCCGTTGTCGGAATTACACTTTGGACTCCGGAAAAAAAGATTGCCGTTTGTTCAACTCCGACTGTTGAAAAACTCCGCAACGTTCCGGACAGAGTTAAAAATCTGATTGAGACATTACACAATGAAAGCCGCAAGAGTTATGACAGAATGCTGGCATTTATAACAGGAGGAGTTGCGTACAATTCCCATAATGCTAACGCAAAAGACTCTGCGGAACTTGTTGAAAAAATATATGATGCTTTTCAAAAAGAAGGTATAGAAACCTCTGTTATTGCAGACCAATTTGCTGACAGTAAAACACAAAGAATAAACAGTTATTGCGTGGCAAATAATATTACTCTCTGGGGAAAGCCGATAAACCAGTTAGAACTTAATAAAAATTCAAATGCAGATGAGATTGAAAATGCCCTCGCGGAAGAATTTGATTTTGTTGAACTTTCACCAAATATAGATTTCAGAGTAATCGACGAACTTCCTACCGCTGCTAAAGAAGCGGTAAAGAGAGCAAAATAACTAAAAAACTTTAGGAAAATTCAAGTTATAAAATTCCTCAAATTTATCTTCCAGAATTGCCTCACGGGCTTTTTGCGTAAAATCAACAAGGAATTTTATATTGTGAATTGACATTAAAGCCTGTCCTGTTCCTTCCTGACATTTATATAAGTGCCTTAAATATGCACGGGAATGGTTTTTACAGCAATAGCAGTCGCAATTTTCATCCAAAGGGCGAGAATCTTCACGATATTCGGCATTTTTAATTTGTTTTTTACCTTCACTTGTAAAAAACGAACCGTGTCTTGCATTTCTCGTCGGAAGTACACAGTCAAACATATCTATTCCGCGTTTTATGCAATCAAGCAAATCCTCAGGAGTTCCTACTCCCATAAGATAACGAGGTTTGTTTTCCGGCAGGAGAGGTGCTGTAAGTTCAACAAAACGATTCATTGTTTCCTTATCCTCACCGACACTCAGACCGCCTATTGCATAACCGACCGCATCAATTGAGGAAATATAAGCCGCACTTTCTTTTCTTAAATCATCAAAGAAAGCACCCTGACAAATCGGAAAAAGAGCCTGATTAACAGAGGTTTTCGCCTTAACACATCTGTCCAACCACCTATGAGTCTTTTCCATAGCCTCTTTTGCCGTTTTATAGTCACATCCGTAGGGCGCGCACCAGTCAAATGCCATAATTATATCCGCACCGATTGACTGTTGAATTTCCATAGAAATTTCCGGACTTATAAAATGTTTTTTTCCGTCTTTTGGATCTCTAAATTCCACTCCTTCTTCCGTGATTTTTCTTAAATGTGCAAGCGAAAACACCTGAAACCCGCCGGAATCCGTAAGAACAGGTTTATTCCAGTTCATCCAGCCGTGGATTCCGCCAAACTGTTCAATAAGTTTATGTCCCGCTCTAAGATACAAATGGTAAGAATTTGCAAGAATAATCTGCGCACCTGTATCATACAAATTATTGTTCGTCAGCAACTTTACGGCAGAATTTGTTCCGACAGGCATAAAAATAGGCGTCAAAATATCTCCGTGCGGTGTGTGAAGAATTCCGGCACGCGCGCCTGTTTTTTTGTCTTTATGTACAAGTTCATAACTAAAATTGTCAAATACTGATGTCATCTTATCCTCTTATTTTAATTTTATCAGAAATATTTTTGTTTTATCTGTGAATTTTCTATATAATATGACCATGGAGAATCTTGAACAGATAAAAAAAGCCATTGAAGTTGAGGTTAAGTATAAATATATTAATATCACAGGGAAGACGAAAAGTTTTTCCTCTTTTATATGTTCAGAACTCAGAAAAGAAATTAAAACTTCAAAAAATCCAAAATGGAAGATTCTTCTTGAACATTTTGAAAGATATTCCATGGATACCATGCCCCAGAGAAAAAATTCTCTTTCAAGATTGATTAAAGCGATAAAAGCAGATATCGAATCAAAAGATAAAATAAATACCGAGGGACATGACAAAAAAATTACACTTCAGTCCGACATTATGTATC
>JAFXYU010000014.1 GCA_017541565.1 bacterium
CCAATATAACTTGGAAGCAGCTTTTCAAAACTTTCCTGCATTTCCAAGAAAAATCTTTCAATAACTTTTGCTCTTGCATTATATGGATTTGCAAAAACTGTTGTAATACCTAACTTTTCATAAATACCTTTTAATCCTATTTCATCAAAATTTGCACTGCCTATGAAATATTTACCCCTGAATGCTCTGCCGTTATCCAGATACACAAATTTTGGGATTTTACCTAAATGTAAAATAGCGTTTCTTAGAGCCGATGCTATATTTTGCGTATTTTCTTCAATCATTATTTCATAGCCGACTAAAGCGGTTGATTTCCAATCCAAAAATCCGATTAATGTTGCACGGCAGGGCTTTCCTGTAAACGGATTTATTACCTGAAAATTTAATCTTTTCCCGTCTGCAACAAGAACTTCTCCGACATCAATTTTAGAAGTGTCTCTTTTAATATGCGGAATGACATCTTCTTTTAAAGCTTTTTCACCGTCACGCAAAAGTGTCCATTTATCAAAATAATTTGCTTTATACCAATTGGCAAATCTTCTGAATGTTGGCGGAGCAGGAATATATTCTGCACCCTGAGTTTTTAAAACATACTGAGTTAAAGAAATAGCTTTTCCGATGCTGAATTTATTAGGATGTAGAACTAATTTCAAAAATATTTGCTTTTCATAATCAGTTAAACAGGTTCTTGAATAATCTTCATAATGATAATTCGGAATCAAGAGTTCATAATTATTGCCGTTTCCTAATATTCGTTTCCATCTTTGTAGAGTACCTATTGAAACATTTCCAAGTTTTGCGTAAATCTCAGGATACAAAACTTGTGCGTTATATGCACTAAGAAAATCAATATCAAACTGTGTTTTATTCTGCTGATTTTTGCGTTCATTTTTCCAAAGGTTTAATAAATCCAACCGAGCAAGTGCAATAATTTTTGCTTTATCAGGTTTATGAAAATCTGTTGGTGCAGGGAGTTGCTTGTCAGTATAACTCGGAACAATTTTTGAATAATATTTTTCCTGAAACTCCGGTTCAATACTTGATAACAGAATTTCAAAGCTCTTTCCGCCTTTAACTGTGATTTCCCTTGTAATATACTTGCCTTTTGACAGTCGAATGGCACGGGTACTAACACCTTTGAGTTCTGCTAATTCTTTAATTGTAATATATTTATCATTATCCATACCACCATTAATGACTCTGAACTCGGAAGATTGGAACTGTTTCCGACTAGTTTTGTATCATTTCGACACAGCGCGAGTGAGCAGAAGGTGAAAGCCGTAAGGCGTACCCGTTTAACGCGAACAAAACAAGAATAGTTGGAAGTTAATCAGGACTTGATGTTTTCGCAAAACGAGTTAAAATGTGTGTACCCCAACTAATTTTAAGGAGTTTTTATGCGTAAAGAATTAAGAAAACAGATTGAATTACTTGAACAAAAACTGTCAAAAAGCCCAAATAATATGAAATCTGGCGGAAGTCATTTTCTGTACCGTAGGGAAAGAATGATACGTTTTAAAATGTTGCAGAAAAATATGCCGCAAAAAATGCTCGCAAAAAGACTTAACTTGACAGAAAGCTACATATCAAGACTAATTACTGGCGAGCGGTATAACAAAGATTTTGAAAAGTATATTATTCATATTTTAGATGTGAATTATTGTTGTATTTAGAGTGTGTCCATATTTGACACAAGTGTATTTTATAATTATCATGAGCAAGGGTAGATAAATTTCACTGCTGTAAGTGATGAAAAAGTAGAGAAAAGGTGCATTATGAGTAATGTGGTTATTAAACCAAACGAAATGCAACAGAAAGCAATTGATATTTTGAAAGGTCAAGTGATGTTGCTTGCAGGACCGGGAACAGGAAAAACTTTTACAGTTATCCACAGGATTGAAAAAATGTTAGCAGACGGCATTGATCCGTCATCAATTCTTTGTTTAACCTATTCGGATGCGGCGGCAAATGAAATGCGACAAAGATTAATTAAAAAAATGGGTGTAATTGCATCATCCGTTGATATTTACACATACCACTCATTTTGTAACGACATAATTAAAACTTACCCGTCACAGTTTGATTTATCAGTTGGTGTCAGAGTTATAACCGACACAGAAAAAATTACCCTGATGAAAGAGTGCATCGATGAAGTTCCTTTGCAGTTCTTTGTTGCTCCAAGAGGAGACAGATATTATTTTACAAAAAGTTTTGTCGGACATATTGAAAAATTAAAATCAAAAAGAATTACAAAAGAAGATTACTTTGAATGCATACAAACCAATCCGACATTAGTTCCGAGATTAAAAGAATTAGAATCCGAAATCTACGAAAGGGAGCAACGAGGTGAAACTCGCAATAAAGGTCGTTATCAGGAATTAGAAAAAATTAAATCCAACATAGAAAGAGCCAAAGAGTTGTGGACTTTATACGAGGCTTATTCTGAAAAAATGATTAATAATAATTTAATCGATTTTTCGGATATGATTAACTTTGTTTTGGATGAGTTCGATAAAGATATTCCGTTCCTGACTGAAGTTTCAAATAAATATAAATATTTTCTCGTTGATGAATACCAAGATACAAACCAATTACAAAATGCAATTATATTCAGTTTAGTTGATGCCAACAAAGAAAAAAATGTATTTGTTGTAGGTGATGACGATCAGATTATTTATGGTTTTCAGGGTGCAAGAATTGACACTATTGAAAACTTTTTAACTAAATATCCTGAAACGCAAGTAATTTGCTTGCAGGAAAATAATCGTTCCACTCAATCAATACTTGATTTTAGTTATGCTGTAATTTCACAGGACGAAAAGAGATTAGAGAATAACCAAACTTTCAAAGACAAACATATCTCTAAAAGACTAACTGCAAAAAACTTAAAAATAATTCCGTATGACAAAAAGATTAGAATGTTACACTTTGGTGAATCCTTACAAGAAATTAACCATATAGTTGACGATATAAAAGCACTTGTTGACTCAGACAACTGTCCTAAAAATGATGATGGCGAAAAAGATTTATCAAAAATCTCTATAATTGCCAAAAAGAGAGCCGAACTTCAAATGTATGCGGAGATGCTAAAAGGTAAAAATATTCCGATACAGATTGATGACGGCAGAAGCATTTTTGCAATTCGTTCTTCTATATTAATTTATTTCTACTTAAAGGCTATGACAAACAATATTTTTGCCGATGATAAACTCTTCGGTTTGTTGTTGGCAGAGCCGTTTAAGATAAATTTGGAAGATTACAACAAAATCCTAAAAGAAAAGCAACTTTTCAGAGAAGATGTTCCGAATGATTTTATATCTTTGATGCGAGTGTTAGACGGTTGGAAAGACGAAGAAAAAATCAAAAACTTTTTAGAAACCTTTGATGACCTGAAATTATTTGCATCAAATAATTCATTAAGAAACACTATTATTGAGGTATTAAATAGAACCGGCATCTTGGTTACTTTCCACAGTGAACCTAAAAACAAAATGGAAAACCTTATGGGAATTAAAAAGTTTATTGATGAGGCTACTGAATTTGGGAACTTAAACAAGACTGCAAGCATATTTGATTTTGTTAAATATCTTGATGACTGTTTATTAAATGAAATCGATATTACTACAGATAAAAATCCGATAGTTCAAAATGCCGTTCAATTAACGACTTATCATGGTTCAAAAGGTCGTGAATTTGAGTTTGTTTATCTTCCAAATCTAATCTCTAAAAATTGGGAAGATTTTTCGATGCCGGGCGAGTATAAATTGGTTGTTGATGAGGTTCTTGATCCTGACGAGGCAAAAACAAGAAAAGACAGCGAACTTCTTAAACTTTTATTTGTAGGAATTACAAGAGCAAAGCATACTTTGACGATTTCATTCGCTGATATGGATAACGGAAAAGCAAATCAAATTACAAAGTATCTTGCTAATTTTGCAGAGTATGACTTCGATAAACAAACATTTGAATACCACGAAGAAGATTTTACAAATGAATTTATACGCAGTATTTCAAGAGATGTTTACGATAACAAGCAAGCATTCATAAATGAAATTCAAGAACGAGTTAAAACATTGGTGCTTTCACCAAGCCGTATGAATGATTATTTAGACTGTCCGAGAAAATTTTTCTATACAAAAATCCTGAATATAGAATTAGAAGAGGGCGATTGGGACAATGCTAACTTTGGTACATTGATTCACGCAATTTTAGAAAAAGCAGTCAGAACTGCAAAAGATAAAGGTGCGTATCCTGACTTTGAAACAGTAATGAAAGAGTTTGAAACAGGATTAAATAATTCAAGATTTACGACAGAAGCGAAAAAAGAAAAGTTTGCCAAATTAGGCAGACAGGCTCTTGAAAGTTACTACCCTCACTTTTCTCAAATTCCTGTTTCTATGATTGAAGATATAGAAATGAGTTTTTATGGTGTTGAGGTCGATGGTAATTTAATCACAGGTAAAATTGACCGTATAGAGAAGAACAATGACGGCACATATTCACTTTATGATTATAAGACAGGTGTTCCTGTTCCTGAAAAACAAATTGCCGTTGGCGGCTATAAAGAGGGTTATTATAACCAATTATGTTTTTATAAATATGCCTACGAAAAATTATCCGGCAAACAAGTTTCACAGGTCGGAATTATTTATGTAGAAGATCATCAAAGAAGTGTTTATAAAACCTTTGACAGCTCTGATATGGAATACATTGAAAAGCAAATCAAAGACACATATAAAAATATAAAAGAATTAAACTTTGATCCAATCCCTGAAGATAACGCTGGCACTTGTAAGTTCTGTGCGTATAAACATCTTTGCAGGTTGGATGTTATATAGGAGATTAAATATGTCGAGAGGTGATGGAATAAAAGACATTCTTCGTCTTGCTTTAATAATGCAAGACAGTTATCAGGGACTTTCAATTCAGGATATACAAGATGAATTTGATGTCTCACGCAGTACGGCAATAAGAATGAAAAGAATCATTGAAGAAGTTTTTGCAGTTGAAGAGGTTGAAAATTATAATACTCCAGTTAAAAAATGGCGATTAAGTAAAAAACCTCTTACAAAAATGCTTAAATTTACAGCAGAGGAAATTGCAGAACTTGAGAACTGTAAATCTATGCTTAAGAACTTAAGTTATACAAACAGATGCGATTTACTTTCAGAGATTATGGCGAAGATGTTTGCAATAAACGAATCCAAAGCAGTCAAAACTGACGTTGAGGCTCTTTTGGAAGCTGAAGGTTATGCTATCCGTCAGTACCCAAGATACAAACTAAATTTAACCACTTTTAATATTATCTCGGAAGCAATTAAATCATTAAAATATTTGCAGTTTACTTATGAAAACCAAAAGAAAGAAGTCGCTGAATTAAAAATCCAACCTTACGGAATTATTTATGGAGAAAAGACTTATCTTCTCGGCTATAACGAATCTAAAAAAGGGTTCAGATCATACAATATAAATGAAATTAAAGATGTAAAAATTCTTGATGAATATTTTGATCGGGATGAGAAGTTTAACCTTAAACAATATCTCGCAAAGTCTTTCGGAGTATTCCAAGAAAAACCGCTTAAGGTTAAACTGTTATTCTCTAAAAATGTAAAAGAGGCAATAAATAACTATAATTTACACCCGACACAGAAACTTAAATCTAATCCTGACGGAACTACAACAGTTACCTTTGAGGCCGGCGGCAAATGTGAAATTTGTTGGCATTTATTCCGTTGGGGAAAAGATGTTGAAATACTTGAGCCACAGGTGTTAAAAGATACATATAAAAAATTATTAAATGAATCCCTGCAACAGTTTGTAAAATAAAAAATTCAAAGTGTCCATATCTGACATACCCTAAACATATAATATAAGTATGGACAACAGATTAGAAAATTTACTAAAAAACAAAAATTGTTATTTTATTCACTACGCAAGTGATGGCTTTTACAATGGGATGACTCCGACTCCAAGAATATCTTGCATAGGTATATTCAATAACAGTATGGATGTGAGAAAAGTTTTCAGTATTGATACCTATTTTCAGTCACATTCTGTTGAGGATTCCGAAAAATTCTTATTACAAGAATTTAAATCTTTTATTGAATCAAGACCTGATATTAGTTTTATTCATTGGAATATGAATGGTAAAGGATTCGGATTCAAAGCACTATGGGCAAGAGCAGAAGAATTAGGTATTAATCTTCCTGAAATCCAAGAAGAAAATCTGTTTGATTTAGCCTCTTATGTTGCGTACCTTTCTGAAAAAAGATTATCAATTAAACAAATATTATGGTTTAATTCACTTTTAGACAGACAATATTTAGATGGTAAAGACGAGGCTCTTTATTTTAGTCAAAGAAAATTCTGTGAAATAACAGATTCTGTTAGTCTTAAGGTGGTTGGACTATCTTATGTCGTAGAGGAAATTAAAAACGGAACATTGCATACTGAAAAGCCGTTTGCCGATCCATGTGATGGTTTAACAAAAGAGGAAAGACACTCAAGAGCATTGGAACGAGATGCGGCAAGAGAAGAAATGTTGCGAGATATTGTTAATCACAATAAATTAGCCCTGCAAAAACAACAAAAAGCATTGGATGAATTCATTGCTCGCAGTAATTCTAAAGGTGACAAAACTATTGATAATTGTTTGAATGATTTTGATAATAAATACAAAAAGAAAAATTCGGAATTTATCAATAGGCATTTCGATAAATTAGAATCACAAGCTGAAAGATATGAATCTGAATACGAGGTTGAAGAGGATGGCGGTTTATTCTTCTTTGACTTTGGACACCCTCTCATTTCTTTATTTGCCAATTGGTTCGCTAATAGGTAAAAAAGAATAGTATGAATTTATGGTAATATTATCTTATGAAAACATTTTATGAATGGTGCATTGAAAATAACAGAGGAGATTTACTAAAGGAGTGGCATTCTGCCAAAAATGGCAAAAATACACCATATAATGTTGGGTACGGCTGTAATGCAAAACA
>JAFXYU010000124.1 GCA_017541565.1 bacterium
GCCGCGCGAGAATGCAACATAACCTTCGTCCTCAATTTCATCCAAAGCCTTTTTAACTGTTTTAGTGCTGACGTTGAACAAAATTGAAAATTCTTTTATTGAGGGAAGCTTTTCTCCGATTTGACAATTTTGCACTATATAATTTTTAATCTTGTGCATAACCTGTTCATAGAAATATTTCTCCTGATGCGTTGCGGGATTAGCAACAACTGTGCCGTATTTTCCGCGCTTTGTCAGAATTTTACCCTCTTTAGCAAGAATTTTCAGTGAATCATGAACTGTTTTTACGCTTGCCCCAAACATGCCGGCTAACTCGTGATTTGAAGGAAGTTTATCCCCCTCTTTCAGATTATTTTTTGATATTAAACTTTCTATCTTTGCAGCAGTTTTTTCAGTCAGTGTCAGTTTTTGTATCTCTTTTGCCTTAAAATTCAAGTTTTTTATAACAAAACCGCTGCGATTTTTTATTAAAATATTTTCCAACAGAAGAGTATTAAGTGCGTTTCTAACCGTCGCTGCCGTCATTCCGTATTTTTCCGCAAGTTTTCTGACAGAAAGAAGTCTGTCACCTGATTTATATTTTGTTTCCAGTATATGCTTCTTAATTTTTTCTACTGCCATTTCACGCTTTGAAGTCAACTTTTCATCTTTTTTGGAAGATTTATCAACAACATAAGTACCGATTTTTTGTTTGGATTCAACAAGTCCGCAGTCCTCTATATTTCTAAAAACGTTCTGCATCGTACCTAAACTTACCCCAATATGAAAAGCCAAGTCTCGCTTTGACGGAAGGAAATCATAAGGTAAAATTTTCCCGCTTTTTAGAGATTCTTCAATCCATTTCTTTAGCCAGACGGTAATTTTTTCAACCTTATTTTCTCCATAACCGAAGCCATGAACATGCGGAGCCATTTCATTTACGGTAATCCTTCTGGACATATTTTTGTTAAATCCTGTTTTATTCACATTATCCCTATTCATTTACAAAAAGATTAAGTTGCGGGGCAACGAGTTCACCATCTTCCGCTTTTCTTTTTGATGCAAGATTTTTTGAAAAATCTCGCTGCATTCTTACCATAAGTTCTTCCGAGCGTGAAATTACCATCTTTGGAAGTCCTGCCATTTTTGCAACCTGAATGCCGTAACTCTTGCTTGCACCGCCTTGTACAATTTTTCTCAGAAACTCTATCTCGCCGTTTTCTTCCGAAACGGTAATTCTGAAATTCTTTATCTGCGGATGAGTTTTTGTCATAACATTCAATTCGTGATAGTGCGTAGCAAAAATACACCGCGCTTTTATTGTTTCCGCAATGTACTCGGCAACAGACCACGCAATCGCAACTCCGTCATAAGTAGAAGTTCCTCTGCCGATTTCATCAATTAATATAAGACTGTTTCTCGTTGCATTATTAAGTATACAAGAGGTTTCCGCCATCTCCACCATAAATGTCGATTTACCCAGTGTTAAATCATCACTTGCACCAACTCTGGTAAAGATTTTATCTATAATCCCGATTTTTGCATAATCAGCGGGAACAAACGCTCCGATTTGAGCGAGAATTGCAATCAAAGCATTTTGACGCATATATGTGGATTTTCCCGCCATATTAGGTCCGGTCAAAATCATAAACTGTGTCTTGGAGATATCTTCTGTTGAAAGTTCAATATCATTTGCAACATAAGTTCCCAGAGGCAATATTTGCTCAAGTACCGCATGCCTGCCGTTTTTGACGATAAAATCACCCGATTCGTCCAATATAGGGCATGTATAATTATTTTCCGATGCTATCTGAGCAAAAGAAACATAAACATCGAGTTCCGCAATACAATCCGCGGTTTTTCTTATTATCGATACAAACTCTTTTGAGTAATTTCTGAAATCGGAAAACAGTTTGTATTCAAGTTCCTGAGATTTTACCTGAGCATTGAGTGCTTCATCTTCGTGTTTCTTGAGTTCGTCGGTTATAAATCTTTCTGCACCGGCAAGTGTTTGTTTTCTTATGTATTCCGGCGGAACTTTGTCAAGATTAGAATTTGTAACTTCTATAAAGTATCCGAAAACTCTGTTATAACCTACTTTTAATATATTAATTCCGGTACGTTCTTTTTCTTTTTGTTCATATTCTTTGAGCCAATTCTCACCGTTTTCCATCAAATCTTTGAGATAATCCAATTCAGCATTCACACCCGATTTTATAAGTCCGCCTTCTTTTATTGTATTCGGCGCATCCTCCCTTATTGTCCGTTCAATAAGTTCGGCATATTCACTCAAAGATTCAACATCATTCTCTATCGGCTCAAATACCCTCAAATCCGCAGACTTTGCAATTCCTACCAAATCAGGAAGCATTGAAAGCGATAATTTCAGGCTCAAAAAATCTCTCGGAACAGCAGACGAATTACTCAATCTGGTTGAAAGTCTTTGGATATCGTAAATATTTTTAAGTATTTTTGCAAGTTCCATTCTTGCGCCATTATTTTCTGCAAGTTTTTTTACAACTTTCTGCCTTGCATTAATCAAAGAAATATCTTTTAGCGGCTGGCAAATCCAAGATTTAAGGAGTCTTGCACCCATATTTGTTTGGGTTCTGTCGATTGCCCACAAAAGAGAACCGTATTTGTTCTTCTCCCTCAATGTTTCAGTCAGTTCAAGATTTTTTCTTGTATTAACATCCATTGACATATATTTTGAAAGTTCATAAGTTTCTATTCTTTCAAAATTCGGAAATCCGTCTTTTAAGTTTTCCCAAATATATGCCAAAAGCCCTGCTGCTGCTCTTAAACCCAAAGGACAAGTATCATACCCTATAGCCTCAGGAGTTGAAATCTTAAATATGCTTTTTAAATTTGAAAGTGCAAAATCTTCTTCAAATACTTTTGATGGAACTTTTGAACAATTATAGGTATCAAGTATTTCATCGGGTAAATCGACCGTTTCTTCAGGAACTATCTGGAACGGTTGGAGTTTAAGTTTCTTAGCCGGAGCAACAATTTCCGCGGGGCGGATTCTTGCAAGTTCAGTAAGGACGGTATCATACTCAATTTGAGTTGCCTTAATTTCTCCGGTCGAAATATCGGTATAAGCAAATCCCCACTTTTCGGTTTTACCTGTTGTATTTTTAAACAATGCACACATATAGTTGTTACTGTTTTGTTCAAGCAGATTACTCTCAATAAGAGTTCCTGCCGTTATAATTCTTACAACTCCCCGTTTTACAACATCTTTTGTCAGTTTCGGATCTTCCAACTGTTCACATAAAGCAATTTTAATATCTTTTGCTACAAGTTTTTCCAAATACCCGTCAAGAGCCTTAACGGGGATTCCGGCAAGAGGAATCCTTCCGAGTTTTCCGCAATCACGCCCTGTAAGTGTAATTTCCAACTCGCGCGACATAGTAACGGCATCTTCAAAAAAGGTTTCATAAAAATCGCCCATACGGTACAAGAGCAGGCAATCCGGATTTTCTCGTTTTATCTCCAAAAAACGCTGCATTGCAGGCGTTAAATCTTCCATTAACAAGTCTGCCGTATTAACCATATTTATTTCGGGTTTGCTCATACTAGAATTTTATCATGAAGTATTCTTTTTTGTCCGCAATTCTGAACATTTGTTAATAGGATAAGTGAGTAATAAAAATTACCTTATACCA
>JAFXYU010000125.1 GCA_017541565.1 bacterium
ATATAATTAACAAGTTCTCTATACGCTGAATCAACAATCTTGCTTCCCGTCTTGCTTTCCGTGTATGGAATTTGCAGATAAGGTATATAGACAAGTTGTCCGTCAAGGTAGATTTTGTACTCTTTTAGATCTATTGAACCCCTAAAATATTCGTTCGACCATATTTTATTTGTACCTAATACAATTTCAGCGTATAACAAATTAACGTGATTAACACTTGTAGTATCCAAAAGAGTGCCGTTTTCAGAATATAACTTAAAAGTAGTCGTTGTACTTGTTTGCGTAAATTCAACTGTATAGGTTGTGTTCGTGCTTACGGAAACGGTACTGTCTGACTGTTGCCAACTCGTTCCTGTACCGATTCTGTAATTCATTTTTCCGCTATTAATAGTAATACCTATACCTTTGTTAGCGTTTTCATTGATACCTCTTATCGGTTGTCTTGTTGTAACATCGGAAGCGGTTGTAAATGTTATTTTTTCAACGTAATTTATAACATTATCGCTGTATTGATACGGCAATGTTAAATAATTACTCTCGCTAAATCCACTCGCAATACCGTCAGCCGTAATCGTGCTTGCAATACTGCCTTCTGGGGTATAATCATCAGGCTTAATCGTATCTACACCTGTTTTGTTACCTGAGAATACTGGTACACCGTCTGCATTTACCCCTACCCCTTTGAGGTCGATAGAGCCTGTAAAATTACTCGTGCCATCTGTACTTCCTATATAGAATGTATTAAAATCTTTCATTAAGTTAGTAGTCGTAACTGATTTTGAATCATAAAATACATCATCTACATAAAGTGTTAAAATATTTGAGTTTGTATCCAATACAAATTTGTATTTTGTCGCATTTGCATTAATCCCCGTAAATTGTTCATTAATAACATTTGAGGCTGATGAATTGCGCCATACAAAATTTACGGTTGTTTCTGAAGATTTGTATATATACATTGGGTTGAATGTAGAAGGAGTTTGTGTAAAACCGCTTAGCAATACTCCTGTTTTATTTGCTTCAAACTTAATGTTAAAGACTATTTTATTAAAGTTATTAAATGGATTTTGAATAGAAATTTTATTACTGTCACTAAACCCGCTCGCCACTCCATCATCCGTAATATTAGGAGAGCCTACAATAGTAAACTTCGATTTGTCAAAGGTAGAATAATACATATCTTCAATCCACACAAGAAGTTCTGAATCCGCAGATATTTCACCTGTTTTGAGTGCGAGAATAACATGTAATTTTTGCCAAAAAGAATTCGGCATATTTGACAAATCCGCATTACATTTTAATGCAAGCGCATTTGTTAAATCTGTCTGATCTAAAAGCGTCCCTGCAATTTCGCCCCAAGTTGTCGTTTTTGTGTTAGTAATTATCCTGTTTTGAATATCAATACCTTCACCTGCTTCATATATATCCTGAAGTGCGGAAAGATTTACGAGAACTTGTGTATTTACGGGATTTTCCAAAATTAAATCCAAATATTTATCACCGATTTCGTAATATTCCGGAAGCAGCGGTTTAGTCTCCGAAGTAACAGTTTTAACTGCACCTGTCTGAATATCCGGTTCGCGTAAAACGCCAACACTGTCCGAATTATTTTCCACATTTATACTTCCAAAATTCATTATTCTGCCGCTTATATCATAGCCGTTATGATTTTGGCATATTTGACAGCCTTTCTTTAAATTTTTTTCCATACTATATACCCTCTACTTTCTTCGGAAACACGGTTATTGTATTCAAATTCAAAAATCCGCATTCACCGAAAACTAATGTGTCTTCAAATCCGCTCACAGAATCACAAACCTTTATTCCGTAAAAATACGTTTCAAAATGTTTGTTTTTGGGAACAGTCAATAAATCCGTATAGTCTCCTGTTAGTTCAAAAATTACGGAACTCATGCCGTTTGAATTAACGGAAAGTTCGCTCCCTACGGTTTTTCGTTTTTTGTCTTTTATCCCGAAATAAACAGTATAATTTTTATCTGTTTTTATTCCGCTCACGGTAATTCTTCCGCTGTCACCTTGGACGAGCGTAATATTTCCGTTTTTATCCGTTGTAAATGCCATAATTAGTCTCCTTAATATTGTTTTGTACTATCTGAACCTCGTTACAACCCTCACTTGAATTGCAGGCGGGCGAACAGTTCCCTCGTCTTTGTATATTTCTGAACTTTCTGATGCATCAAAAGTCATGTCTGAATCATACAAAGTCTGATCAACACCTGCCTTTCTCCAAGTGAAACTTGAGGTTGACTTGAATGCTCCGGTCCAGTTATCTGTATTTTTATAAGTACACAATGCATCAATACTCCCCTTGATATTCGGAAGTTCCGCATCCAAATACCCAAATTCACCACTGCCCCACAAAACTCTGTTCCTAAAATCAGGAAGATTAAAAGTATTAATCCCATCACCTGCACCGTACGTCACACCGTAAATTTCAAACAAAGCAGAATATGTAACCCTTGAAACAGCATCTCCTTCCAATCTGATTTCGTCTTCGAAAAGAGTATCACTCAGCCTTATTATCGGCTGTCCGATAGGGCGAAGTTTATCGCTTGTCGCTGTAATAAGTGCATTAATACTTGCAATATTTGAATAAATCCCCGACGTTGCAGAACTCATATTCTGAGAAACTGTAGTGATTCTGCCGTCAAGATAGTCAAAATTGTTATTCATAACCTGTGACGAAGCCAATGCTCCGTACTCAATCTTTGTTAAAGCCATCTTTATTCCTTTCGTTTATTAATTTGTCGTAAATTTTTGCAACCGTCCTGTTAATGTCGGAAAGTTGCTCCTTAACATTCCCAAATTCTGATTTTGTAATATATGCCTGAGAAATTTCGGATAAAATTTCCCTGTGCGTCTGCTCTAATTTTTCCGGAGTTACAAAAAGGTTGTATTGAAAAATTATTGCAATCACCATAATCAGAACGGGAGCGTATTTTTGTAAAAAATCCTTATCCATTTTTATATTTTCCCTCCGCTTTAAAGTTTCGCATACATTTTAAGCGCCTCAAGTAAAGCATTCGTATTTTGTGTCGTGGTACTTGTATTTGTTTTTGTTGCATTTCCTGCGCTGGTGCGCAAAGATTTATCTGACATATCCGAAATTGCATTATATCCTTGCATATATGCCCGGAGCAAATTGTTAATCATACTTGCTGACTCATTTTGAGCACTGGTCAGCAAGTCCGTAATATAATCTTCAATTGATGCCGTCTGCTGATTTGAAAGGTTTTTGTACAAATCCGTTGCTTGAGATGAGCGAAGCATGTTCCTTGAAGAAAGCGGATTAATTATACTGTTTTCCAAACTTTTTCAGGAAGAATTGTTGAGAGCATTTGTGTATGAATTGAGTTTTGCCTGATTTGTTACGGAATTTAAATTCGGTGTCAAATAATCATTTAACAAAGAATCTATATTCCCGTTCACAAAATTATAGACAGACTCAAGCGCTGTGTTCGGCTGAAATCCTGCCGTCGTACCTTTGTTTGTTGTAGTTGCCGTTACATACGGATTTGATGTTGTCGTTTTTCCGTAAGTTGTTTTTGATTTTGTTGTTGTTGAATTACCACCCATAGTTTCTCCTTTCTTATATTGATTTGACTTTTATTTTTTCAAATTCTATATTTCTGATACAAAAATCGTCCCCGATTTCTTTGGTCGAGAACGATATTTGAAGTGTTTTAAAAAATGATACCGGAAGTTTTTTTGAAGAACTTACATTCTTCATCATAAAATACGAAACATCCCAATGCCCTATATCAAAATAAAGAACATTTTTTGCCGAACCGGTTTTAATACGGTGTTTTTTATACGTTGCAGAATCATAGTTTTTTATGTATTCAACGTAAAAATTGTTGCCGTAGGATGAATCAAGCATAACTTTTGGCGGATAATTCAAAGCCTTGAGCGAATTTTCACTCCCGAGATTAAAAGGAGCGCATTTATAGTACGCTTCTATGAACTCACCGTCAAAAGTTTCCGAAACGTATTCTTCATATATTTTTTTACCTCCGGAATACAAAATGCCGCCTACAATTCCGATACAATTAATTTTCTGTGATTTTCTTCTTAGCCAACACCTCCTTATATAGTCATATATCATTATTGTCGTATAATCTTCTCCGCCCGCAGGAATAAGAAACCAGACTTCATTTCTGTCCGCAGTCACAACCGAAAGTGTTTGAATCTTATCCAATGAAGATTTGGGTATATCAAAAAGTTCGCTTTGAATATCAACTGCTACATTTTCACCAAGCGTTTTGTCACCGTTTACAATCTGACGAAAACAAAACACACCTTTTTTAGTATCGTCATAAAAATACAACTCCGTCCCATGAAATACGAGCGATCTATATCCGGCACACCCCCCGGGAAAATCCATTGTTTTTGAGAACACTCCGTCTGACTCCGTAATTAAACAGGAGGAATTTTTGTGAAATACGGCAAGCGCACCCAAATACGGATATATTGCAGTTACTTCTTTTACAAATTCTATGTACCCCGCAGAAGTTACAATTTCAGCATCAGAAGTCGAGAAATCATAAATATCCTCCTGTACCGAATACCAAACGGTTTGCCCGTTGAATACCCAGAGCCTGCCTGCATATACAACTATACCAAGCCCCTTGACCGCTCTTCCGTCCGCATCTTCCGGATTCATAATTGTAACTTCCGACAGAGTTGAACCTTCATAATGTCCGATTTCTATTGTTAATAGTTCTTCGGAATTTGAAAACACCCATAAATCCGACCAGCCTTGAGAAACATCGCAGGCAGCGGATTTTCCGGTAACGGTAAGTCCTGAAACTTTTTCGCTGAGAGTGTTTGAATCTTTTGAAAAGGTGTAGACTTTTCCTTCTTCATCACTTTCCGTATGAACAAAAAAGTAAGTCCGGCCGCCCTGAACACTTTCAAAAATATTGATTACCGTTTCATCATCCGGAATTAAAGAACAAACTGAAACATTGCCCTTTGATGTTCTTATTCCGACACCTGAGTTTGCTTCCGTCGGATAAAGTTCGACATTCTGAATATCCGATGCCGTTATAACTGATGAAGAATAAATCGAACTTGTGCGGTTTATTCCCATAAATTTACTACATATTAAATTTGTTTTTTGCATAATACTCCTTTCTGTTTGATGTTA
>JAFXYU010000126.1 GCA_017541565.1 bacterium
CAAATTTTATTTATTTTGTTATAACTTATATCTTCCCAAATTTAGAATACTTTTTGTGCGCTTGCGCACCGAAAAGACTTATTCGCTTATTTGCTTATTAGCCTATTCGCTTCTTATTCACGAAAACTTATCTCATCATACGTTTTCTGCAACTTCGCACGAACATTGTTCATCTGACGGTCGATAACCTCATCTGTTAATGTAGCGTTTTCATCCTGCATTTTTATGCGGAATGCAAGGCTTTTGAAACCTTTTTCAATGTTTTCGCCTTGATATACGTCAAAAACTTCACTTCCTTTGAAAATATTTTGCTGAACAGAACTTTTGATAACTTTTTGAATATCATCAAAAGTTACATCCTCATTGATTACAAACGCCAAATCGCGTCTGACTTCAGGGAATTGCGGAAGTTTTTTGTAACGTGGAGTTTTTTCCTTGACGATTTCAATAATTGAATCTAAATCAATCTCAAAAATAAATACTTCCTGACCTTTGATTTTTAATTTATCTTTCAAAATCGGGTGGATTTGTCCAAAATATCCGATTGAAGTTAAATTTTTACCCAAAACATTGATTTTTGCACTGCGATACGGGTGCATATAATCAATATCTTCACAAGGTGTCAATTTAATTCTTTTTGTAATATCAAATTCTTCAAACAAGTTTTCAATTATTCCTTTCAAAGTAAAGAAATCTGTCTGAGATTTTACCTGCCATTTGGAATTTTCGATTTCACCGGTCAAAACACCTGCCAAAATTCGAGATTCTTTAACACCCGAAGATTTTTCGTCAGCCTCTTTTTCTATCAAGTAACTTTTTCCGATTTCATAAGCCCAAAAAGTTTTTTGACCGTTGTCCCAATTGTTTTTCATACAATTGAGAACGCTTGCAGACATATTTTGCCTTAACATTGTGCTTTCTTCGCTGGCGGAATTCAATACTTTTACGGCTTTTGACTCGTCAAACGGTATCATGTATTTGTCTAACAAGGATTTTCCGATTAAAGAAGTTGTTATAATTTCGTCAAGACCTGATGAAAGCATCAATTCATTAACTTTTTTAACGACCTTTTCTTCTAAAGAAATGTCGGGAGTAGTGTTTTTGTTCGGCAAAGTCGGAGTGATTTTGTCAAAACCGTTAATCCTTGCGATTTCTTCTATAAGGTCGATTTCTCTTGTAACGTCATTACTTCTGTATGACGGAACTCTGAATTTTACTGCCATTTCGTTTCCGCCTAATTTTTCAAACCCTAAATTTTCAAGGATTGTAATACATTTTTCGGGAGCGATTTCACAGCCCAAAATCCTCTTAATTTGAGAGTATCTGAGAGTTATATCAATCGGGTCAAGTTCATTACAACCCGTTTCGACAACTCCTTCAATTTTTGCGTCAGCAAGTTCAACTAATAACTGCATTGCGCGCATTAAAGCAGGTTTAATTGCCTCAATATCAACCCCTCTTTCAAATCTTGCACAGGCTTCACTTTTATAGCCAACACTTCTTGCGCTTTTTCTGTTACTTTGCGGGGTAAAATATGCTGCCTCTAAGGCAATATTCTTTGTGTTATCGTCAATTTCGGAATTTTGACCGCCAAAAACACCTGCAAGACAAACACCTTCGTCTTTTGTTGCGATTAAAACACTGTCGTGAGTTAAGTTTCTTTCTACTCCGTCTAATGTAACAATTTTTTCGCCCTCTTTTGCACGTCTTACACACAAATAGCCGTTTAATTTGTCCAAATCAAAGGCGTGGAAAGGTGTTCCGTATTCCAACATTACATAATTCGTAATATCAACGATATTATTTATAGCCCTAACTCCTGATGCGATAAGCCTTTTTTGCATCCAATCAGGTGATGGCTTTGTTTTCAAGTCTTTTAAAATACCTAAAGAATAGTATTTGCAAACATCATTGTCAATAATTTCAACCTTAAAACTGTCTGTTGACAAGTCTTTTGTACTTACAAGAGGTGAAAATTTAAGAGGTTTATTGAATATTGCACAAAGTTCTCTAGCCACACCGATTACAGACATTTGATCGCCTCTGTTTGCTGTCGGAGCAACATTTAAAACATAATCTTTTTCAAATCCCAAAACATCTTCGACATTTTGACCGATTTGTACGTTCGGAAAAATTCTGTTGAGGATTAAAATTCCGTCCTCATCCTGATAATTTCTTTCAGAAACTCCGAGTTCATCTGCCGAACACAACATTCCTTGAGATTCTACCCCTCTTATTACGGCAGGAGTAAGAGTAAACATTTCACCGGTTTTTCTGTCCAAAACTTGTGAACCAACGCTTGCGTAAGGTACGATTTGCCCTTCCTGAATATTTTGCGCACCGCAAACGACTGTTTTACTTCCGCCTTTAGTCTGTAGTGTTACAAGATGAAGTCTGTCAGAGTTTGGATGAGCGTCAATTTTTTCTATTTTTACGGTCTGAATGTTAGTGAATTTTGGTTTTAATTCTTCAATTCCCTCAACCTCTAATCCGCTCATAGTCAATTCGTGTGCTATTTGTTCAACTTCTATATCCGACAAATCAACAAATTCGTTTAACCAGTTTAATGATACCTGCATGTTCCATACCTCTTTTCATGGGTAGTTTACTATAAATATGAGAAAATGTAAAATAAAGGTCGTTAAGACGTTAAGACGCTAAGTCGCTAAGTTCTTTACATAAAGCAGTCTAAATAAAATTTTACAAAATTTTTTACTGATATGAACTTAACGTCTGTACAATCCAATAATCTCTATAATTACACAGAATACTCCAGCGATTTATACACATTATACAAAATTTTCAGGAGCTTTTTGTCATTTTTTATTGCATCTGTTAAAATTTTCTCCATTTCATCATCTGAAATTTTATCAAAATAATAAAATTCATAAGGTTTTACTTTCAAAACATCCGATAATTTTTGTAATGTATCGGGTGCTGGAGCAAATTTTCCTGTCTCTATATAACTCATGCTCTGAGGTTCTATGCCTATGAGTTCGCATAACTTTTCCTGCGTGAGTCCTCTGCTCTTTCGTATTGCTTTAATTCTGCGCCCGATTAAAACCTTTATATCCATAATTACTCCTAAAAATTATTGAAAAAATAATAATTACAAAAAATAAACTTTTAATTTATAAAAAATTGACAAATTAAATAAATAGTTTATAATATATAAATAAAAAGTTTTATTTTTGGAGGTATTTTAATGTTAGAGTTTAAAAAACAACTTGCCTTTACTCTTGTAGAAGTATTGATAGCATTAGGCGTAATTGGTGTTATTTCGGCTATGACACTGCCGACGGTGATAAAAAATTATCAGAAAAAAGTTACGGTAGAGAGGCTAAAATCAACATATTCAATGCTTTATCAGGCTGTCAGAATGTCCGAGGTTGATAACGGAACGCTTGATATATGGGAGATACCCGAAGGCAGTTCAGATTATGAAACAGGTAAAATATTTGCAGAAAAATATTTTACACCGTATTTGAAAAATGTTAAAGAGTGTAAGTATAAGGATTGTTTTAGTGAAACTTTTTATGATTTAGACGGAACTGTTCATAGTGGTGGTTCTCAATATTATTCTTTAGTTTTAGCAAACGGAATACCGGTAGCGTTTCGTAAACGAAGTGCCGGTATTGTTCAGATAATTGTTGATATAAACGGCAAAAAGGCTCCAAACACCAGAGGGAAAGATATATTCAGTTTATTAGTAACAAATCAGGCAATATCAAGTGGTTATTTTGGGTATCAGAATAAACCCGGATTATTTTTCTACGGGCAAGGTAATAGTATTAATCATTTAAAAAAACAAAAATATGCATGTTCAAAAACATTTGGGGAAGAATACAGGGGCATGTTTTGCGGAGCGTTGATTATTCAAAACAATTGGGAGATTCCGGATGATTATCCGTGGTAATATTATTATAGCCTGACTGACCGCTTGTCTGTATGACTGCTTGTTCTTTAACGTCATGCAGTTATGCAGTTTTGCTGTCATGTAGTCATTTAGTTGAGCAAGTATGCCCAACGATTCTGTTCACAGTTTTACCCTTCTGCAACTACTCTTGATATAAGTTCGCCATAACTGTTCATTGAGCCGTCAGTTTCTTCAATTATGTAGTTATAGCCTTCTTTACCTTCGATTGCCTTTTGGGCTTTTTGCAAAGCTGTGTCATAATCTTTGCACTGAGCAACTTCTGTTTTTGAAAATTCCGAATGATTTCTTTCTGTGTAAACGTAGTACATTGTTTTCTCCTTTGCTTATTAAATCCGTAAAGTCGGATAAGTCGGATAGGTCCGATAAGTCCGATAAGTCCTTTAAAGTGCTTCGCACAATAAGTTTATTCATTATTTTACTATTATCTATAAAATAAAGTTTAGATTAACTCCTGATACGGACTTATCCAACTTATCGGACTTATCCGACTTATCCATCCTTTTTCAACCTCTCTTTAATCTCCAGCATCTCATACTTAAGCCTGTTAAGTTCACATTTTATCGGGTCAGGAATTCTGTTGTGCATAAGAACACCATTTTCATCTCTGAAATGTCGTTGGACAATTCGACCCGGAACACCGATTACCGTTGAATTTTCGGGAACATCATCCACAACGACAGAACCTGCGCCTATTCTGACGTAATCCCCGATTTTAATGTTTCCCAAAACCTTTGCGCCTGCGCCGACTATTACGCCGTTGCCCAGTGTCGGGTGGCGTTTGCCGTGTTCTTTTCCTGTTCCGCCAAGTGTTACCTGCTGATAAATCAAAACATCATCCCCGATTTCAGTTGTTGCACCGATTACAACCCCTTCACCATGATCGATAAAGAATTTCCGTCCGATTTTTGCCGCAGGATGAATTTCTATACCTGTAATAATCCTCGTTATGTAAGAAATTATACGAGGAATAAGAGGAATATGCCATTTGTATAATCTGTGCGCAAATCTGTATGCAATAAGAGCATGCAATCCCGGATAGCAAAGAATAACTTCAAGTAAGTTTTCTGCGGCAGGGTCTTTGTCGTAAATTACCTGAATATCTTCTTTTACTTTAATAAATCCTCGTTTAAGTACACTGAACATAATTTTATTATATAACGAATAAAAATTTTGGATATTGGCAAGTTTGATGATAATATTATTTATGTAATATATAAAGCTAAATTTTCTGCAATTAATTTATGTGAATTTTCATCATAATGCAAACCGTCAATTTTTGAAGGTTTTACAAATTCGTTAAAATCAAAAATCTTACAATCCATTGTTTTTGCAAGTTTTTTATAAATTTCACCAACTTTTTTTGATTTTTCAATACTTTTTTCGTCAAATTGAAAATTAAAACTTCCTTTCAAAATATTTTCATCCAAAATTACTGGCGGAATAAGTATTATTTCGTCCGATTTTTCTTTTGCAAGATTTATCAAAATTTTCAAACCATCTTCGATTTGTTTATCATTTATATCGTAGAATAATTGCAAATCATTAGTGCCTAATGCAAGAATAATTATATCGACTTTATCTATGTTTGAAATCAATTCGGGAAAATGTTTTTGTGCCGAAAATATAAAGCCTTTCGGGTTGTCGACAAATCCTGTTCTGTCGCACATTCCTTCTTCAATAATCTCAAAATTTTCGCCGAGTTTACTTTGCAAAATTCCTGTCCAACGGGAATTTTTGCCGTATCTTTCACCGTCATCAGGTTTATATCCGAAAGTATTTGAATCTCCGTAACATAAAATCTTTTTCATAATTTC
>JAFXYU010000127.1 GCA_017541565.1 bacterium
ATGACTAAATGAACTAAAAGCTTTTTGTAAAATATCAAGCGCATATTCAATTCCATTCGTACCAAGCTCATTGTTCATATGCTTATTTACATATATATCTGATTCCGGAGATATAACAAGTACTGCTTTTTGCTTAGAAGGTAGTAACTCTTTATATACTCTAAAAAAACCTTTTTTTGTCTTTTTTAGAGATATTTCTCCAATATTTGTGTTAGCAAAATTTCCAATAAATTCTTTAGCATAACCTACATGCATATATATCCAACCTTTCTGCACAATGTTCACTTTGTTCTACGCTTGTTACCCTATCTAAGTTCACTGAACTTTCAAAATTGCCAATTTTATTAAATAATTTACAAAAATTTACAAAATTATCAAACTCTGGCATAATAAGATTAAAAGAATTTTGTCGGAATGAATGATGACATTATAAAAAAGGAGTTAGTACAAAGATGAATTATATAGTAAGATTTGTTTTATTTTTTATTGTGGTAAATCTATTTGTTACAAATTCGATTTATTCAGCAGAAAAAGAAGTATTACTAAAAACAACCTCCACTTGGGATAATGCGGAATACAAAAAATTAAAAATTAAAAAACCTGAAGTTACGGTATTAAAAATTATTATTAATGTCGGCGAGCAATTGCCTATGCACAAGCATGATTTGGTTAATGTTGCGTATGTAAAAAAAGGTACTCTGACTGTTATTACGGATGATAACAAAGAAATAACACTCCATGAAGGAGAAAGTTTGCCCGAATTGATTGGCAAATATCATTACGGAAAAAATACCGGAAAAGAGCCGGTTGAACTTGTTGTATTTTATCTCGGAGAAAAAGGGACGCCTCTATCTGTAAATAAATAATTTATCTGATTTATTTCAGAATGCAGTCACTTTCTACAATTTAGATATCTAACCCTATCTGATTTCTTTTAGTTTCAAATTAATTTTATTATTATTAATGTCGCCGTTCAGATGGATTCTGTAATAAATTGTATTTTTCTCATCAGAACTAATATTCGGAATTTTCGAAAGTTCGGTTTTATATATTTCTTTTGAATTTTCGGGTCTAAACACGACTTTTAAAATTAAGTTTAAAGGTACACCAAAAATCCTTATCCCTTTAGGTGCTTCTTTACTGTATTTCCAAAACAATTGCAAATCCGCATACTGTTTTTCCATTTCATAATTGCCTTCCAGAAACATTGCGGACAATTTGTGCCAAGTTGTTATATCTATATTTTTTAATTCTGTATTATGAACGTCAAATGAACCCTTTATATCATCTTTCATTAAATCTTTTTGTGATAAATCAAAATTTGTAATTTCGGATAATTTATACTTTGAATCTTTTATCATAAATTCGGTATCACCAAGTTTTGGCAAGAAGCCTTCTTTAACTTCAAACACACAATGAGCGTCAATAAATTTGAACATATCTTTTGCATTAATATCCACCTTAGCCTGCGCAATACCTTCTATTTGATCCTTTAGGTTAAGTGTCATTTCCGCAACTTTGTTTGAATTAATATTCTTAGCCTCAAAAGCCATTTTTGAAATATTTTTGGCGAAATCATAAACACCGTCGGCTTTGATTATTCCGTCCGCAAAGTTCAAATCATTCATCTTAAATTTAAAAATGTGCTTTTTAAGACTTCCGACAAGTTTAACATTCTTTAGAACAAATTTATCTCTTATAATTTCATTGATAGCAATTTCCCAATTATTGATTGTGAGTTCAGATTCTTTTACTTTTTTTGAAAATTCCTTTGAATCTATGTTACCCCCAGATTTACCCACAGATTTACCCCCAATTTTACCCCCTTTACCTCTTAATTTATCCCCTGATTTTGCGTTATCAGCCGTTGTCTCAAGAACAAGTTTATCCAAAAACAGTTTCATATCATAAATTAAAGTTTCGCCAAAGATATTATTTTTTGCACTCAGTTCTGCCGAATATTTTTCGCCCTTGTAAAATCCTTTTGAGGTTATTTTAAAAATGCCGTTTTGGGTAACTACATGCGCCGTGTCAATCTTGAAAGCCTTGTGTCTTGCTTTAATTATGTCAAAAGTACCCAAAACCTGATTGTTTTTAAAATCATATTTTAAATCCCCCTTAAATTCACCGCCTCTTACTTTTTCTCCGAAAGCACCGATTACTGATGTCGGAGCATATCCGTTGGTACGGATTGTGAGGTATTGGGGTATAAATTTATCGGGGTTATTTTTATCTATATTTTTTATAAATAAACCGTCACCATATAGAATAACATTTTCTTTGTCGGAGAAATATGAATATTTGTATTCTTTCAAATATAAGTCATTATCGTCTTTAAAAGTATTACCGTATATTTTTCTTTTATAATCTCGTAATCCTAAAAAGAAGGAATTATAAATCAAATCACTTTTTACGGGGATGTCTACGTTATAGTATACATCCGGTTTTCTGTTTTTTATTTTGTATACTAAATTAAAATTAACGGAGTTTAATACAGTAAGATTCGGAACATAATCAAACTTTGGAGTGAGTGTAGTAAACATCTCTCCAACAACCAGTTTTTTCTCCGGAGTAAGCAAGTCTGTAATATTCAGAGTATGAGTAACTTTTTCTTTTCCTAATATACCGACCGCCTTCGAGTCTACTGTTTGCCCCCTAAAATTAAAAACAGCCTCTTTAAAGAATAACGGAATATCAAACCAAACGGCATTTGCTCCGAGATTATAAGTGGTACAAGTTCCCCAAATGCCGTCTTTATTCCATTTCAGATTTACATTAGCCGTTCCTTTAAAATTTTTGAAATTTTCAATAAACTTTTTAGAAGGATCTTTTGATTTTTGTAAATGCAGTAATATAGGCATAATCTCTGATGCCGGAAGATTTTTCCCGTTTATTTCAAGTTCCGGAGATTTATTTTTACCAACCAAAATTCCGTCCAAATACAGGTGAGAATTGCCTAATGATATTTCAAATTTGTTTGCCCTGAGTTCATTTTCCGCAACTTGTAAAGAACCCGAATCACCCAATTTTAGAGTTTCTTTTAAAGCCGGAGTATCTATTTTTGCTTTTAATTTTAAAGAATTATCTTTGGTATCAATATTTTCCGCATTAATGCTTAGTTTATCCGACTTAAACACACATTTTTTTATATGAATTTCAGGAATATCATTTGGTTCAAATTTACCACTACTCTTTCGTTTACTTTTTTTATTTAGCCCTTTTAAACAATTTCCGTCAATAAATATATTATCTGCACTGACTAATGTCAGATTCTTTTGTAACAATTTATAGTTAAGAGCAAAATTTTTAATATCAGCAGCGGATGTATTATTATTTTTTGCATCTAAACTGTCAATATTAAAATAAACGACAAGTTTCGGGGATATTTTTATATTTAATCCCGTAATAGTTGTTTCAATTCCCGTTTTTTCAAGAATTAATGATTCCAGTTTGTTTATTGTTGCTTTATTGTTGACTATTGCCGGTAATACACATACGATTCCGAGATACAATACTATTAGAAGTGCTAATAAAACACCAAAAACTATCTTAGAAATCTTTTTCAACAATTACATCCCTTATAAATCTTCTTTAGTAATATTTAAAACAGTTTCATTTTTAAGTTTTAAAGGTAACCCTATCTCTCGTTCCAAACTTGCGGCAGTAGTATTGTAATTGAGCATTGCATTATAGAAATCCAAACGAGCATTTAAGTATGTGTTTTCACCGTCTTTAAGTTCTATAGCGTCTCCGACGCCTGCCTTATATCTTCCGGTTACCTGTCTGTATTGCTCTTTTGCCTGATCCAATGCGAGTTTTGCAATTACAATTGCTTCTTTATCCGTTTCTAAATCCATGTAACTCTTTTTGACATTGTAATAAACTTCGTGTTTTGTGTCTTCTAATTGAGCAAGCGCTTTTTTATATTCCGCACGGGCTTGGTCTACCTGTTTTTTCTGTCTTAGGATATTGAAAGAAGTATAACTGAGTCCTACACCAACTTGTCCCGACCGAAGATCGTATTCATGTCCGATACCGTTATTATAACTTCCATAAATACCTATATCCGGTGCAAATTCTCTTCTTGTTGCTCTGAGGTTCATTTTAGCAGCATCGGCATTCTTTTTTGCCATAATAAGTTCCGGTCTGACATCATAAGCAGTTTTTATTGCATCTTCCTCTGTTATATCAAATAAGTTCAAAGTAAGTTGGTCAGAAAGTTCATAATTTGTATACTCAGGTACGCCCATTATTCTGGATAGTTGAACCTTTGCAACATTTAGAGTATTTTTTGCACTTACCAAATTTAATTTTGCTTTTCCCAAGTTATATTCGGCTGTGACAACATCAATTTTCGGTTTTGTACCGTAGCGATAAAATCCCCACGCTTGATCTAATTGAAGTTGATAATCCGTAACCGTATCTTCATAAACTTGAACTTGTGCTTGCGCAAATAAAATATTATAGTATGCGGTTTTGATATTATAAATAATTGTATTAATTGTTTCTTTTGTATCTTCTTGTGCCGCTTCATAAGTCCTTTTTGCCATATCTGCATTTGCTTTTGTTTTACCAAAATCAAATATCAACATATCAGCCGACACGGAAGGAATATATCCCATTGTTACGTATTGTTTCATAGGACTGCCATAAGGTCCGCCGCCGCTATATTTGTTACCGCTTCTTGAAATATCTAAACCTGCACTTATTGAAGGGAAATAGTTTGCCCACGCTTGTGCAATTTTGGTTTTATATGCTTCTTCGTTATATATTGAAGCCTGAATGCTCGGATTGTAATTTATAGCATTATTGATGCAGTCTTCGAGTGAAAAAACGGAATGTACTTCATTTGTATATGGCGGTTTTTCTTCCTGTACTTTTTTAGATTTCTTTACCTTCTTTGAAGAACTTATATTGACTGCTTGTGTATTGTTCTTACTCTTCTTAAAACTAAATGCGTCCGCATTATTTACCGAACAAAAAACAAAACACGACAGTACTATCAAACTTATAATTTTTTTATTAAATCTCATACTCTTCATTTTCGTTATTCTCTTTGTATTTTTATATTATTATTGCACAAATCAAAAGAATTTGTATCGTCTTTTTGTTGTGTTTATAACTGTGTTTCTTCCTTTTTATTGTTAAATTTTCTATCTACCAAATCCTGGATTATAACATAGAATGCAGGAGTTAAAACAGTACCCAGTGTTGCTGCAACTATCATACCGCCAATAACCGTTGAACCGACAGATATACGGCTGTTTGCACCTGCACCGGATGCAAATAACAGAGGAAGAATACCAAGAATAAATGCCGCTTCTGTCATCATAATTGCCCTAAATCTTAACAACGCTGCCTGAATTGCGGCTTCTTGAATTGACAAGCCTTTCTTTTCGTGTTCATCCATCGCAAATTCAACGATTAATATTGATTGTTTTGCTGCCAAACCTATTAATGTAATCAAACCTACCTGTGAATAAAGATCCAAAGATTGACCAATCATCAATTGGAATATTAATGCACCAATTATGGCAACCGGAGAAATTAACAGTACCGCAACAGGAATCATCCAACTTTCATATAACGCTACCAAGAACAAATATACAAACAATAATGCAAATCCTACTACTATACCTGTCTGACCTGATGATTCTTTTTCTTGTAATGAAGTTCCTGACCACGCATAGTCATAATCATTAGGCAAAATTTTCTTTGCCAAACTTTCCATTGCACCCATAGCCTGACCGGAGGACTTGCCACTTGCCGGTGCACCCTGTATTTTTACCGAGCGGAATTGGTTAAATCTTGTAATTGAAACAGCACCTGTTGTTTGTTTCGATGTTATCATTGTCATAATCGGCACCATATCGCCTTGCGAATTTATGACAAAAATCTTATGCAAGTCCTCAATTTTGTTTCTGTAATCACCTTCTGCTTGCATAAATACCTTAAATACTCTGCCGAGTTTATTAAAGTCATTTATGTACGAATACGAGAGGATTGCACTTAAAGTATTATGAAGTTCACTGATATCAACACCTTGTGCAAGTACTTTATCATAATCAATATTTAACAAATATTGAGGAACATTTGCTTGGAATTGAGTGTAAACATAAGACAGATTTTTATCCTGATTTGCCTGCGCAATAAAATTATTAGCAAAGGTTGAGATATCCTGAACACTTGCATTACCGGTTGACATTAATTGAAATTCAAAACCGCCCATCAAACCTAAACCGTCAATTGCCGGCGGTGAGAATGTTACAATTGATGCTTCATTAATATTTGAGGTACGTTTGTTGATTTCCGCTAATATCCCGTTATGAGATAAATCAGTCTGTCTACCCTGAAGTTTCCTTATCACCCAACTAAACGGATTAACTTTACGCTCACCCCATTCTTTCAATTGAATAACTACCGTCGCTTCATTTGAAGGCCCGTTTCCGCCAAATGCAATAATTCTGTCTTTATCAACACCATCAATATCTTCAATGGCTTTTGTAAACTTAATGCAAACATCTTCTGTTCTGTTAAGAGATGCACCATCCGGCAGAGTTATAGCGGTAATAAGTGTTCCTTGGTCCTCATCAGGAATAAATCCTGTCGGTATTATTTTGAACAAACCAAGCATCAAAACCATTATTGCAATATACACGGTAATAGTCAGTTTGCGGTCATAAACAAACTTTTTAACCATTTCTATATAGTATTTGGTCAATTCCTCAAATTTTTCATTAAAGAATTTTATAAATCTGTTAATGTATTCAAGTGCCACTTTTAAAATATCAGGCAACGGTTTATTTGTTTTATTTTCTTTAAGCAAAATAGAACACATTGCAGGAGAAAGTGATAATGCACAAATTGCAGAAAGAGCAATTGATACGGCAATACACACAGCAAACTGTTTGTACATTGTTCCTGACAAACCAGACATAAAGCACATCGGAACAAATACTGCCATAAGAACTGATGCCATTGCAACAAGAGAACCGCCGACTTCCCCCATAGTGATTTGCGTTGCTTCAACAGCACTTTTACCGTCTTCTATATGACGCTTAACGTTTTCAATTACGACAATAGCGTCATCAACAACAACAGCAACAGCAAGAACCAGTGCAAATAAAGTCAATAAGTTCATCGACATTCCAAGCAGTTTTAACGCAATAAATGTACCAATCAATGATACCGGTATTGTCACACATGGAATTAATGTTGCTTTAAAATCACCTAAGAATACGAATATAATTAAAATTACGATAATGGATGTTAATACAATTGTAAACTCAACTTCGTCCATGGATTCGTTGATAAAAATAGCACTATCCATCATTGTATCAATTTTCAACGAATCCGGAAGGGTTCTTGAAAGTCTGTCCATTTCTTTATGGACATTTTCTACTATTTCAACAGTATTTGCACCGGGTAAAGGCATAACCTGAATTAATGCTCCCGGTTTTGCATCAACAAGACCAAACATTGAATATGTTTTAGAACCGAGTTCGACTCTGGAAACATCTTTCAGCCTTATTTTAGATCCGTTTGAATTTGAACGGATAATTATATTACCAAATTCTTCAGAAGTGGTTAATCTGCCTTTTGTTAAAAGTGATAATTTAAGACTTGGTTTTTCATTTGTCGGCAAATCACCCAATGCCCCTGTTGCGATTTGGGCATTTTGATTTGTGACGGCAGAGTTTATTTCTGATATTGAAACTTTGTAACTTGCAAGTTTTGCAGGATCAAGCCAAATTCTCATACTGTAATCATCTGCACCGAAAATATTTACCGAACCGACTCCGTTAATTCTTTTTATCGCATCTTTTAAATAAATGCTGGCATAGTTTGTTAAATCTAATTGACTCCATGATTCATCCTCTGATGAAAGGTTAAGAATTATAGCACCCGCGCCGCCGACTTGATTCTCTG
>JAFXYU010000128.1 GCA_017541565.1 bacterium
AAACTCTTTTGAAGTAAAATCAAAAGCGGTCAGTTCAGAATACTCAACCATCATTTCGTGTTCATCGTGTTCCATTAAAAATACTCCTTAAAAAACTAATACCCAAATTTTCTGATTACACATTCCTATCAACTGCTAAACGTCAATAAATTCATTCCTTCTTACTTACAATTTTTATATCGGCACATTTTTGAAAAACTTTAGGGTTTATGTAAATATTGTTACAAAACGTTACATCGGCAACGTGAGTGCATTGTTATTAAAGAATTTATACACTTAAAACCTTGTTTAAAATACTTAAAAAGTCTTTGGGGTATTTCTGTAAGTTGTCTAAAGGATTTTTCGTCGGCATAGAATCTTTTTCGGATAAAGTGTCGCATATTAATTTTGAAAATGTTTCGGCAAAAACTTCGTGGTATTGATTGGTTTTGCTTGTTGCGTATGTATTCAAAACAGAACGCACAATGTCATTTTCTTTCTCGGAGAGTTTTTTGGTTTTTATTTGATCCATAACTTTCAGTCCGTCAAAGTTACTGTCTTTGGCGGGATACATTTCCTTTGTATGTTCGCAGAAACCGCAATAACCGTATTTCTTGTAAATATAATCTATGTAAACTCCATGTAAAAATTCATGCAATATGGGTGACAAATAATGGGAAGAACTCCTATTGCCGTTCAGATAACTTTTTTCGGTTTTACTGTCCAACATTTCTATTGAATTTTCTTTTTCCAAAAAAACTGAACCGGTTAAGTATAGTTTTCCATCGTTAAAAACTTTTGAGGTTTCAGGCAAACAAAATCCGTATCCTTCAAAGTTAAAATTCAGTTTATCCGGCAGATATGTATAAATTCCGGGGGCGCAAATTCTGAGATTTTTAATAAAGTTTTTCTCTGTTAGGGCACGAAAAATCTGTTGAACTTTGCTGACACAGAATGCTATGGTTTTACACTGTTCAAGATTTGTTTCAATTTTTTGTTTTCTAAAATGGTTTTCAACATCCGAAACAATACAATTTCTGCTTTGTCTAACTAAATTAGAGTTTAAGCCGGATTTAAAATTAATGTTGTTTGCATTATCAATTTTAATCATAAATTTATATTCTGCAGGTTGATTGTGTATGTCCCTAAAAATTCTTGAAAACGATGGATACAACTAAATATTAAAAAAATTAGATAAAGAAAACAACTCGTTTAAATTTTAAATTTACAAAAATTAACAATCCCCTTTTTTTATTGCAGATATTGGTATATCATCATGAGTGTATTAAGGAGTGTAAGGTATGGTCGCAGTAAACAGGATTTTCAGCCCTAAAATCAGCAATAGAATACCGATGAAACCGGCTGTACGAACAGCAGCAATAGGAACATTGGGTGTTCTGGCAGGTGCTTCAATGGGTGAAGCACTTTCTCCGCATAACGTATATGCCGTCACGGGGAATTTGTCAATTGCCGAAAAATTAAACAATGTCAAAGACATAATCAATGATGATCCGATAGGTACAACGAATATGGCACTTGATTTGCATGGCGACGGCAGTATAATAGACGCTATTGCCAGTGCAGGTGATTCCATAAGTGATGCAGTTACCGGAGATGGCGGCTCAATAGTGGATGGTTTGCAAAAAGTTGTTGAACACATTATAGATGCAATGTAACAGAGGTGATTTTTCGGGTCTTGTAATGTTAACACTTAAAAACAAATCAATTTTAATAGGTATAACGGGCGGGATTGCCGCTTATAAAGTATGCAGCCTGATTAGGCTATATAAAAAGGCGGGTGCGGATGTCAGAGTTGTTGTAACTCCTAATGCTCTTAATTTTGTTACAAAACTTACTCTTCAGAGCCTTTCTCAAAACGAGGTTTACGTTGAAAGCTTTGATATGGAAGAATATAAACCGGAGCATATTGCACTTACTGATTCTGACATTTTTGTTATAGCTCCCGCAAGTGCCAACACCATTTCAAAAATCGCTAACGGGATTTGTGACAACCTTTTGCTCACAACGGCTTGCGCTTTCAAAAATCCGATTTTACTCGTCCCTGCTATGAATACAAATATGTGGGAAAACCCGTTTGTTCAAGAAAATCTGAATAAATTAAGAGAAAAGGGATATAACGTTTTGGAACCGGACAGCGGCTTCCTTGCTTGCGGCGATACGGGCGTAGGAAGGATGAGAGAGATTGAGGATATCTTTGATAAAACTATTGAAATATTTATGAGAAATAAACCTCTTTTTGGTAAAAAGATTCTTATAACAGCGGGCGGAACCAAAGAAAAAATAGATCCTGTAAGATATATTACAAATTGTTCTTCGGGCAAAATGGGGATAGCGCTCGCTGAAAATGCCGCAGATATGGGTGCAGAAGTTACACTTGTTTCAACATTCAAATCAGAGGGGAATTATACTAATATAGTCGCTGAAACCGCTCGGGAAATGGAAAAAGTTGTGAAAGACAATTTGTTTGACAATGATTGTGTAATTATGGCAGCAGCCGTAGCTGACTGGAGAGCGGAAAATTATTCGGCAGAGAAGATGAAAAAGGGTGATGAGGATACACTCACAATAAAAATGGTAAAAAATCCTGATATTCTGAAAGAAATATGCGGTATGAGAGAATCTATACAGGGAAAAGATTTACCCCTGATTGTTGGTTTTTGTGCAGAGAGTGAAAATCTGATTGAGAATGCCAAAACAAAAATTCAGAAAAAAGGATGTGATTTTATTGTTGCAAACGATATTTCACGCAAGGATATAGGCTTCAACAGCGACGAAAACGAGGTCTATATCATAGATAAGGAATTGAGCATAAATAAATTAGAAAAAAACACAAAACATAATATTGCAAAAAATATTCTGGAAGAAGTTTTTAACTTTTCAAAGACGGCAACAATAAAATAAGGTGCAAAAAATTGCACCCTACTTGATTATTTGTTTTTGTTGTATTTTACCCCAACCTACTATTACTTACTATTTTGTTCGGTTTCTTTTGATTTTTTATATTCTTCCGTTAATTGTTTATCAATTTTTCCTGCAATTTCAACATTTGCCCTACTAAGTTTAGCAATTGAGTCAAGGTATTGTTCGGTGGTTAATGTTGTATCAACCGATTCTGTCGGGATTTCTTTTATCACATCAGGAACTTTCCTGCACCCTGCTACCATACCTAATCCTGCTAATACAAATGTACTTGCTAGCATAACATTTTTTACTGCGTTCATTTTTTCCCTTTCCGGACAGAGTCCTTTTTACTTCTGCACATTTTATACCACATGCAAGTCCTGTGAATATTTCAAATTGCCTGAATTTAAAAACAAAGTTACAAAACTTTACAAACTTAGAAGAAATATTGTAGAATATACATAGTGTTTCCTCCCATGGATGGGGAGGGTTAGGGTGGGGTGACAATATTAACAAATATGAGATATCAAAAAAAATAGAGGCATTTGCGCCGCCGGAAACCCAAGAAAGTTGGGATTGCTCAGGCTGGTCAGTTGATACCTCAAACAGCGAGATTGATAAAATTTTGTTTTGTCTGACAGTTACCGATAAAATTGTTGCTCAGGCGCGCAAAACGGGTTGTGATATGATAATTTCGCATCATCCGCTCTTTTGTGTCCCCTTGGAATGGAATGATATCAATATTTATTGCGCTCACACAAATCTTGACCTTGCAGAAGGCGGAACGACGGATACACTTATTAAAAAACTCGGATTTATAAAGAGTGAAAACCAAGGCTTTGTAAGGATTGTAGAACTCGAAAAACCAATTTCAACAGAAGAATTAAAACGAAAACTCTTAAAAATTTCACCAAAACTCAGATACGTTAATAACTTCAGTCAAACAGAGATTAAGACAATCGGATTTTGCGCGGGTTCGGGTTCGGAGTTTGTGAATGAAACTGCTTGTGATGCTTTTGTGACAGGAGATTTGAAATTTCATGCTGCGCTTGAATTAAATAAACTTACGTTTGATATCGGGCATTTTGAGAGCGAAATTTTTGCACCGCAGATTTTAAAAGAGGTTACGGAAGTTGAAGAAAGGGGGATAATTGCTGATGAAAAAAGTCCTTTTATTTAGTATGTTTTTCATCCTGTCCGCCCTTGCAGTAATGGCTTACGAAACTATTATTATTGACTTTCCGGATGAAGAAAGATGGGATAAGGCATATTATAAAAAAGTCGGAAACGAAGCCATTTTGCAATATGCACCCTATGGTGAAACCAGCGATAACTGGGTTCGATCAATCGTAATTCACTCTTACACAAATTCAGGCTACCCTGTAAGGAGTTTTTCAAACGGTTCACTCCAAAAAATGAGAAGAGCAAACCCGACAGCACCATATAAAACCCTGAGATTTACCACAAATGATGCGATTTTCACAAGATGCACGGATGATTATAAAAATATTAAAGGTCAATGCGAATTTTATCGTGTAACAAAAGCACACAACAGCATAATTACCGTACACTACATGAACAAAAACAAAGAAAATTTCAAAAATAATTATACGATTTGGCTTGAAATCGTCAGGAACGCACGCTTTCTAAACACATATTATCGCAATGACCGAACCCTCAATAAGTCAGAATACTTTGAACTCTAAGGTAAACGGATTAGATTAAAAACTATTTTTGTTTAGTTCCGTTGATATTGTAAATCCCCTCAGGAGTTATAATTTCAATTTTTCCTGTCTCACGGTTATAAACTTTTTTGTTCTTATTTGTTTTTTCTGTGTTCTCACTTTCCGGGGTTTTGATATCAGTCTTGCTGCGTTCTTCATCTATCGCTTCCAAAAATGCTCTGCGCATGATATCGCTGGACATGTTCGCAATTGAGCCGCTGTTGATATCTTCACATTCAAAATCAATCAGTTCAACGGTTGAGTTTGAATACTTGACGGTCTCTTCTAAAAGTCTTTCTCCGGAATTTGTTCTTGTATCCTGCAATGTATCACGAGCCAGTTTTTTAATTTCTTTTACATAAGCCCTTGCTCTTTCGTAAAACTCAGCGTTTTCATAATCGGGGTCAAGCGCTTGGCTTTCGGTAATTGATTCTGTTATATCCAAAACATCTTTGTATTTTTCAATAAATTCTTCATAACTCATGCCGAGTTTTTCTTGTGCGATTTGTTTAAGTTGTGCATCATAGTCAGTGTATTCGGATTTGGTTCCTTCAAGTCCTTTTGCTTTATCGTACGCTTTTTCTATATCTTTCTGCAGTTCATTAATTGAATTTAATGCTACGGTAACATCATTTTGCACTTCTTCAAGGTTAAATCTGACTTTATCTTCAAATCTGTCACGTTTGAGTTTTATAAGTTGATACCCTTCACAATTTTCAAACGCTTGGTTAACGTCTTTTTCCAATTGGTACAGAATATCTTGTCCGATGGAATTTGCTCTGTATGTAATATCGCTTTTTTTGTTGTCATCAAGCGAGTTAAAATAATTAACAAATTCCGTGTAATCAATATTTGAGGTTTGACCCGCAGATGCGGCTTTCCTTACTTTTTCACTCAATTCAAGTCCGAAAATCTCATTAACATCGATTTTGTTCTTTTCTGCTTTTTTGAAAAAGTTTAAAATTTCCTCAACGGTATTTAGTCCTTCAATCTTATCTTTGTCAGATTTTTTTGCAAGTTTTCTTGCTTTTGCATTTTCCCATTCGGTATAGTTTAGATTAAAATTAGTATCAATATCAAAATCGCCCATAGTTTTTCCTCGTATAAATAATATACTTATATAAAGTCTTTTTACTCGGAAAAATTGCCCCGATTTTAAAATTTCTTCATTAATTCTTCTACAATCAGCCAATCGGCTGGTTCATCAATTTCATAAGTTGTGTAAGAAGGCAGTTCGTGTACTCCGATTTTACCGGAAATTCTGCATTTTTCTCTCTTAACATTTTTGACAGAATTTATATAGCACGCACCGTTTTCCGCAATAATACCGTTAAAATTCTGCCTTCTCGGGCGGTTTTTGTAATCGTAATTTATCGGTTCGACTCCATTTTCACCTTCAATCCAGTGGAATTGTTTTTCTCTTACTCCGCTGAACATTGAATCAAAGCCGGAATTTTTGAACGAATTAAACATTTCGTCAATATGTTCCGATTTGAGCATAGGAGACGTTGCTTGTATGAGGAAAAATAAATCGTTATCTTTTAAGTCCGATTTTTCAATATATTCAAGCATAACACTTTCGGTAGAAGAGATGTCTTGTGCGTTATTCGGATCTCTGTCATAAACTTCAAGTTTATCAAAACCAAAACCCAAAACGGTTCGTTTAATTTCTTCGCTATCAGTTGCGATTATGACTTTATCAATACATTTTGCTCCCTGCGCAGCGTTGGCTGTCCAGTATACAAGCGGTTTTCCGTTCAGAAGTTTTATATTTTTTAAAGGAATTGATTTACTTCCGCCTCTTACCGGAATGAATGCTATATTCATTTTTTCCCTCCTCAAATTTAATTAAATCATACAAAACCTGATTATATGGTGTCGGGATTTCATAGAGTTTTCCTAAGTTTATTATTTCGCCGGAAAAGATGTCGACTTCCGTTTTTCTTCCCGCAAGGATATCTTGAAGCATAGAAGTTTTTCCTTCGTCGCACATTTCATTGAGCGAATTAATTGCATCCCGCTCAAGGTTCTCAAGATTTTTTATTCCTTCCTTTAAGGCAATCGGTTTTATTTCATTTATTATTTTTTTTGCAAGCGGAATAAATTCCTTGTTTGATTTAAGTTCACCGAAATTCATTCTAAAAATTGCAGAAATCTGGTTGGAAAATACGTTAAAAGTAAATTTTTTCCAAAGTTCATAATCCATATCTTCTTTGAATTTGTATTCTATTTTGGATTTTTCAAAAATTTCTTTTAATACGATATCATTTTCGGTGACTATTTTCCCTGTTCCGTCGTGGGTAACATTATTACCGTTTCTCACGGCACTATGTCCTATAAAATAAGATTTTAATACCTTTGTTTTTGGAAAGCGTTTTTTGATGATTTTTTCTGAAGAAATTCCGTTAATCAAAGATATTATTCTTGTATTTTCTGTCACAAAATTTTTGACTGTTTCCATTGCCTCGATTAATCCGTCAAATTTAGTTGAAATAATAACCAAATCTGCTTTGTAATCATCGGTTTCAGGTAAAATAAAATTGAAAATTTGCTCAATGCCGTTAAGACAGGGCTTGTTTTTAGCGTATTTTTCAAGCCTTTTTTTGTCAACCGCGACTCTGAAATCAATCTCGTCACAGTCATTCAACCTGACTCCAAAAGCCATACCCACAGCACCCAGACCACATAAAACAACTCTTTTCATAACTATATTTTATTACAAAAATTAATTAAATAACTTTTTGAAAAATCTTGTTATAGGATTGCCTTCTTCTTTGTATTTGATTTCAATTGTTTCTCTGAGGCTTTCAATATTCGGTTTTGCCTCTTTTTCAACTTCTTCCAGTTTCTTGTTCTTGAGTACTGAAATTAAGGCTTTATTAGCGCCTTCTGAACTGTGGCTGTCAATATTGAAGTTCCAAATCTTGTTTTTGGCAAGTTTAAGAATAAACGATAAATGAAAATTCGGTTCTCCGTTAAATACACTTTCTTCTCGTATTTTTGTGTAACTTGCGTATGCAACGGGGTATTTTTTATCAATTTCTTTAACTAATTTGGACTTTTCGAGGGTTTTTAAAATATCTTTGTTCCATGACTTTTTGTTTATATAAGTCAGTCCAAAACTCGGTTGGTTGTCTATTTTTGATACGTACATTTTGTGTCCCTATTTATTTTCACCCAATTGATATTAACACGAGTATTCCCTAAAATCAACTGTATTGTTAAGTTTGGTTAATTCGTTAAAATAAAAAAGGCGGGTTTGATTTTATCAAGCCCGCCTCTTTTATTTTAATACTTAATTAGAAAGTTCCTGCTGCTGTTTTCTTTTGCTGAGTAGCACCGGGGATTGCTTGCCAATTCGCTGCCATAATCTTTTTGAAAGATTTTAATGCAGTATCTTCAAGTTCTCCGAGTTCTTCTGCTTCCATAATCAATTCACGGAGCGGAAGAAGTGCTCTTTGGTCTCTTAAAACACCTAATGCTGCAGCAGCACCTGCTCTGACTAAATCATTTTCCGAACGGTTTTTCATAACATCAATAAGCGCAGGAACAGCCTTTGTATCATTTAATTTGCCCAAAGATGTTACTGCGTATATTCTTACGTTAACCCATTCGTCATACAACATGTTGATAATTTTATCAACACATTTTTTGTTTCCGATTTCGCCTAATGCACGAGTTGCGTCGCATCTGACGTTAACTTTTTCGTGGTCTAAAGAGTTCATCAATGCATCCGTTGCAACATCACCGATTTCAATAAGTGCATCAGTTGCCGTGATACAAACTTGTGAGTTTTCATCGTTAAGCGCTTCTACCAACGGTTCAACAACGATTTTACCGCCCAAACGACCGAGTGCGCGTGCTGCACGAACTCTAACGTCAACGTTGCGGTCTTCTCTCAATGATTCAATCAAATGTTCGGTTGCTTTTGAATCGCCCAATTCGCCCAAAGCACGAGCGGCATACAAACGAACAGAACCGTTTTTGTCGTTTTTCAAAACATTGATAAGCGGTTCGACTGCCTTTGAATCACCCATTTCACCAAGAACACGAGCGGCATTATATCTTACTTTTTCGGAACTTGAACCCATAAGGTCATCGATTAATTCCTGAAAAGATTTTTTTACCTGTTTCTTCTTGCTGTTAACTGTAATTGTCATACACTGTACCTCCAAATGTAAGCATGGTTCATCTAACTTCTACACAGTTATATAAAGTTTTTATTTTCTCGAAAATTGCTTTTATTTTCTCTAATGTAAAGATTTTGTTACATTCCCCGAATTAGGGTAAAAAATACACTTAATCTTTATAGTAACAATATAACACATTTTTACATTTTTTTGTCTACTCTTCCATATATTTTTACAAAAGTTAATTAAAATAATAAAGACTATTTGTCTAAAATGTAGTAATACTCGGATATTCTACGATTTACAAAATTTAATATTTATTACTCACTGGGGATAGTAATACTGAACTCACTGCCTTTGTTTAGTTTGGTTTTTACTCCGATTTTTCCCTTGTGTTTTTCTATTATTTTTTGTGATATTGCAAGTCCCAAGCCGGTTCCTACTCCAACTCCTTTTGTTGTGTATCCGGCATCAAAAATTTTATCGGGTTCTTTTATTCCGCATCCTGTGTCTTTTATTTTTACAATAAGGTTTTTATTTTTGAAATTTGTGTCAATAGTAATTTTTCCCTCATTTTTAATTGAATGAGTTGCGTTAACAAGAATATTCATAAAAACTTGATTGAGCATATTAGGGTAACATTTTATAGGCGGCAATTTGCCGTAATTTTTTACGATTTCTATTCTGTTTTTTGTTTCGTGTTTTATCAGGTTTAGGGTAAGATCAATTTCTTTATTTATGTCTGCTTCCTGTAAATCTGCTTCATCCAGTCTGATGAACTTTCTCAAAGAAACAACAATTCCGCGGATTCTTTCTATTGCTTCCGCATCAATTTCGTTAATTTCTTTCAGCAAATCGAAAAGTTCCTTATCTTTGATTCGTGAGATAAGTTTTTGGGAAATTTCATTATTCGATTTTATTGATGCAATAGGTGTGTTTATTTCGTGTGCAATGCCGGCAACCAGTTGACCGAGCGAAGCCATCTTTTCCGAATTTATAAGTTGAAGTTGTGTTTCTTTTAACTCTTTAAGCGCTTTGGTCAAATCGGTTACCATTTGTGCATTCTTTTTATAGAGTTCTGCTTGTACAACGGCATTTCCGAGTTGGGTTGAAACTCCGTTAAGAACTTCCAGCGTATCATCAAGTTTTACTTTTTGTTTTGTAGCAAGAACAATTATTCCTTTTAGTTTATTTAAGTGATATATGGGAAGAATTATTCTTTGTATGTTTTCTTTGTATGGTTCGGCTTCTTTATATTCTTTTCTGCATGTTTGGCAGGAAACTTTGGAATTTTTTATATATTTATTAATATCATCGTCAAAGGATATAAGTTTGTTTCTGTCTTTTTTTGAAACAGATTCGGTAATTTTGAATTTTCCGTCGGATTTTTCCGCATAATACGCTCTAAAAGCGCCAAACATTGATGATAATTCCTGCAGTGCGGAAGTCAGGATTGCGGAAATATCAATTGACTTTCTGATAGTATTGGAAATATTATTGAGCAAAAGCAGTTTCATCGCTTGAAATTGAGCGTGCATCTGTACTTTTTTCATATTTGAATTTTCTTTTTCAAGTATTTCTATCTGTTTTTGGAATTTTTTATTCAATTTAGATGCCGTTTCCAAATTTACTTTTGCCGTGACATCAGTGAAGGTTATAATTGTGTATTTTCCGCGTGTTGCTGAGTTCATATCATAGTAGTAATAGTCGTTGTTAGAAGTTTGGTACATAACATGAGCGGAAAAATCCTCTTTGGAATTTAATGCCTGCAAGATGGGTGAATGTATCGTAAAATCGTTGCTGTCCAGAGGATAAACTTCATAATACAATTTGTGAGAGAATTTTTTTATATTATCAAAATCAGGAAAAACCCTTTTAAATACGTTGTTACGAAAAACGGTTTCCTTATTTTCAGACAATACAATAGTTGCCATATTAAACTTTTTTAATATTTCAAACTTCCCCATAACTACATTATATTACTTTAAATTTGCCTATGCAATCAAAAATGAAAGCAGCATTTTAAGAAAAGTTCATACTCCATTTAAAGTATGTATTTTCCCAAAAAATTCGCTATAATTCAAGTATGAGAATAGTAGAAAATAGTGAATTAAGTAACTACAAAGTCTTACCGTTCGATTTATACACGGAAAACAGAACTAAGGTCTTGGAAGCCGGCGAGGTTCTCACTCCCGGTAAATTGATAATGCTTAAAAATTATGTGCGAATCTATACCGAAGATTTCCGTGTCTCTGATAAGGTTAGTGAAAATACGGAAGAAACGTCTTCTGATGCTTCAAGTTCCAAAAAAAGAACAAAAGTTTTAAATTTCTCATATGAATCTCTTGATCCTTCTGATTTTGAAACGGTTATTAATAGGGATTCTTGGCTTGATATAGAATCACAGGTAAAAATAAAATATTTTTATAAAAGAATTCTTGATTTAATGAAAAACGATTATTTTGAGGAAGGTGTTTCCAAACTTCAATCGTTGGTTAATGTTTTAAAGAATGAAATATACAAAAAGGGAAATAAAGCTGCAAAAGGCTCACGAGTGCGCTTTATGGGAGAATATGAATTGTGCCATCCGCTCAACGTTGCAACAGTAGCGGGACTTATGGCTAAAAAACTCGAATATTCTCCGCGTCATGTTGACGAACTGCTTTTGGCGGCATTGCTTCATGATGTGGGAAAATTGAAGATAAAACTTGAGGGTGAATCCTCACTTATTTCGCTTAACGAGGAAGAACTAAAACAGCATACCATAATCGGTTATAAGTTGATTAAAGATACTATGGGTTTAAGCGAAAATATTGCAAAAGTTGCATTTGAACATCACGAAAATAATGACGGTTCCGGTTATCCAAAAGGGATTTCAAACGATTTTATTCATCCTTACAGCCAAATAGTTAATGTAGCCAACTATTATGATAATCTTGCATTCAACAGAACTCATATCCTCGTTACAAACAACAAAGAAGCCTTGAGAACAATGCTTGAAGTAGGTACAAAACGTTTTTCCGCAGAAATGCTTTATACGTTTATTCACATGTTCAATTATGATGATTTGAATGATTTTAATGACTTAATTGTTTAAGATTACATTTTGATTAAAATCTTTAGACTTTCTTTTGATTTGTTTGCTTCAAATGCTTCAATTGCGTCGTCAATAGAAAAAGTTTTTGTGATAAACGGCTTGAAATCTATTCTGTTATTTTTAAGCAACCTTAATGCAGGTGCAAATTGACCGCATCTTGAACCAAGAACGGTTATTTCGTCTATAACAATAGGAGCGAGGTTGAGTTCTTTTCCGGTTGCAACGGTACTTTTTAAAACCAAAACCCCGCGCGGTTTTGTTAGTGTAATTGAAGTTTCAAAGCCGGAGGCCGTTCCTGTTGCTTCTACTACGACATCATATATTTTTTCCTGCTTAAATTCGCTCAAGAGTGCCGTTTTAACTCCCTGAGCCTTTGCGATATCCAGTTTATTTTGGTGTTTTCCGACGAGTGTAACATCAAGATTCTGCGCATTTAGTGCCAACGCGGTGGTCAGTCCCAATTTGCCGTCGCCGAGGACAACAACTTTTTGAGTCGTTTCAATGTGGAGTTGTTCGGTAATTTCGCATGCCGCAGCAAGAGGCTCTACAAAAACGGCTTGTTCATCAGGTACATTTTGGGGTACTTCAAAAAGGACTTTAACCGGCATGGTCATATATTCAGCGAAACATCCGTCCTTTTTCCAGATACCGAGAGTGTGTCTGTTTGGACAGTGGCGATAATTCTTTTTCGCACACCATTCGCAGTCCGGCTCGTCGCATCCGTAACTTATTTCAGAAACGACGCGTTTTCCGACCCACGCAAGTTCTTCGGGCTTTTTGCTGTTGACGCTTTCTACCACGCCTACAAATTCATGTCCCAGAATACCAACATATCCCATATATCCTTTTGTAATTTCATAATCTGTGTTACAAATTCCTGCAAGCGAAACTTTAATTAGTGCTTCGCCCTCTTTAGGTTCAGGTTTTGTATAATTTGTATCAAGTTTTAATTCATTATCAAAAACAATTGCCTTCATTGTATACTCCTCTTTCTTAAAAAGAATTATACCTGAAAAATAAAAACAAAAAAACGCTTTAAATAATGATATAGAGTGTATTAAATGTATAAAAAACGGTCAAGAGGGCTTTTATTCTTATGTTTAAAATGAAATGTAAAGTTTTCTTAACAATTCTGTGGTCGATTTTAAAAATGTAGTAGTATGTAAAAGTACTCGATTTTGAAACAAGGTGAAAACCGCGTAGGATAAATCTTTTAAGGGTATCAGGGACAACTGCGCCCAATCAACGGAATACTACACAAATTATGCACTGTTAAAAGACAGGGCAGGAGGACTTATGCGCCATTGTTGCAAGTTTAAGCCCGATGATATTTATTATCTTGGGGAAACAAATCTATATATTTACAGAATGTTTACGATAGGGTTTTGCCCTATATGCGGAAAACCTGTTGCGGAAATTTACCAAGTCAGATTTGACGGTGTGCCGGAAAGATTTTCGTGGTCGGGAATTGAGGCAAATGATGCAATGACAAAATATTCTGATGAAATTTTGTACTCAATGAAAGAAGTGAATTACAGAAAATTTAAGTCAAAACCGTTTGGCTGGAAATATGGCGTTAACCGCTCGTACAAAAACAACCGTACCGGAAAAGAAGTTGTCAGGCAGTACGCTTGTGACTTTTACGGCAATAAGGAATTAATAAAGACATTTTGATTGGGATATTTTATTTCCGGAAGCATTTTACCGACAGGAGAATTTGGGAGTTTTTTCTTTACTTTTTGCTCCCAAAAACCTCCAACCTTTCTCTCTCACTCCTTGTGTAAAAACGTTTACCTCTGCTTCCGGTTTTTTTTATTTATGAACAGGAAAATAAGGAGATAATTATGTACAAGATTAAATTTTTAACTACCGGACACATCTTTTTATTACCGGAAAAAGATGCAAAAACATTGAAGGAAAAATTTCCTGATGAATACAAGATTTTGGAAAAGAACGGAAAGAAATACAACGACAGAAAGATGAAAAAGAAGAAGGAAATAAATTTTGATGACATTCGGGAATTTGTAATTGACGAAGATTAGAGCGGGAGCGGGAAATGAAAGAAAAAAAATCTGATACAAAAGAGATAAAAAAACAAATTAACCAAAAGCATATTGATTTTTATGACAAGACGCTCTCAATTCTGGAATTTATACTTGATGAATATTCTCGTGAACTTACAAGAGCGGATGTGGATTTTCTTGAGATGCCGAAAAATTCAGTTGCTGTTATTGATTTTTTGATTTCAGCAATCGGGAAAGTCCAAAAAGGACACAGGCTGGCGCTCGGACTGGACGATGAGAATATAGAAAACACCGAGCCGGAAATTAATATAGTCGAAGGTTTAAGTGAAAGTAAAATATAAAAGGAGAAAAAATGATAGACGAATTTATAAAAGAATTACAAGAAGAGTATGTTAAACGCAACGTTATGCCGAAAATTATGGAAATGCTTGAAAAATATTTTCGCGAGGAAGAAGAACGTGAAAAATCGAACGGATTTGCGCAATTTAATAATATTATCAATAATACAAAAAGCATGGAATTTTCTAACCCTTCTCAGCCGAGTATTTATACATCTCCTAATGCGCCTGTGATACAAAAATCACCGGACAGGATATTTGAGGACAAGATTATGCCTGCAGTAAATAATACGGTATCAAATGCCAAGGATGCTACCTCAAAAGCAATTGATTGGTTAAAGAATGAGCCGGCAATTTTGACAAATCAAAAAGTTGATTATTCAAAACCGATGAATTTGCATGAGTGGGTAACGGATGCCCTAATAAAAACAGCAGGTAAAGCAATTTTTCCGGTATCATCAGACATGTATACTGATGGCATGACAAATTTTTCGAGAGCAAAACAAAATCCGAATGCTGAAATTGTTAATATAAATGATGTAAAGGATGAAAATTTAAAGCGTCAAATAAATGAGTTTGGGACAAAACAGAACGAAAAAGGCGTGCATTACAATTCTCAGTCTGAAGCATCGAGATTATTTTCAAATTCACCTGAAGTGAAAGAGTTTTTTAGACAAAATAAAGAAGCAATTAAAAGAGGTGACATCAAAGAACAAAAATTTGATTTTGATACTAAAATGTCCGATATTAGTAAAAATACTGAAAATTTTGACCGCTTTGCTTCAGTACAGCATGGTACATTAACAAATTTAGGTATTGATAATAAAGGACGAGGAACGGGTCAATTAATTGACAGGTTAGATTATAATCATAGAGATGTAAAAGATTATAAAGATATTAAAAATATTATTAATAATTATGGATATAATATGCAGGAAAAAGAAAATATCAGGAATTATTTTTCTATAATTGATATTCTATCAGATGAGAATAATGGGGATGAAATTACTAATTTAATTAAAAAATTAAAAAAATATTTCAAATTATAAAGATAATAAGTGCAATAAAATATATTAAAGACAATACAAAAGCAATATTATAAATTTCATCGTGGAGCAAAAAGTTATTGGTTACATAAAGCTTTTTGCTCCTGATAGAATTAAATACGACAAAAAATATTTCGCCGATAATTGCAGGAATAAGCATACGGAACAAAATGTATACATAATAATGAAAATGTGTGTCGCGGACGCCATATAATATTGTTCTATAATCCCTC
>JAFXYU010000129.1 GCA_017541565.1 bacterium
AAATATCGGAAAACCTGCCGCAGGTAAAACAGGTACAACTGATGATTGCAAAGACGGATATTTTATAGGTTTTCCTCCTGATGTTGTAACAGGTGTCTGGGTAGGTAATGATGATAACTCCCAGATGGGCGGTATTACAGGAGGTACAATTCCGGCTCAAATATGGCGGGATGTAATGCTTGTGGCAACCCAGTCCTACGGTAATTCTGATTTTGAGTATCCGGAAGTTGTTTTGAACCCGTTTAAAGCATCAACAGTTTCAGTTATTTCTCAAAGCGATGCCAAAAAAGCATTTGAGGAAGAAGAAAAAGATAAGGATGGGGATGCTGAGGATGTTTCCGCTGCGGTAAAGCCTGATAGTATAAAGCCGGCAGAGATTTTACAACAAACCTTGGCTCCAATAAAGAAGAAGGAAACTCCGACCGTTGAAGTTCCTCAGGAAAGAACGGAGGCTCCGAAGGCTAATTTTGCTCCGATTCCCGTAACAAATGCGCCTGTCGGACAATAGAAAGGAATATAAATGCAAATTGATGACATAGAAATCACAACGGGTGTGAATGCTTTTCAGAGTGCAAGTTTTGAAAATCATGACAGAACGATAGAGTACGAAACGAGTAAAAACCTTTCGTATTCGGATGTTATAAGTATTAAAAAAGGGCTTGATGTTGTAAGTGAATTTTATGATGTCAACGCAATTGCCGCAACTACTCCTATCGGAATTTGTGCCGTAAGTTTGGGGAAAACACTTGATGAAGCGGTTACAAATGTAATGGACTCAAATCCGATTGATTTCATATCGGCAACAATAATAAGTTCAAAAGAGATTGACAGTGATATAGCAAAAATGCTCAAAAATACCAATATTATAGCAGCACCTTCATTTACAAAAAATGCGATTGAATTTATGGAAACGCACAATATATGCTATATTACTGTTAAAACTCCCTTGAAAGATTATAAAAAATATCTTTCCAATGAGACCATTGAAACTCCGATGGGAAGACTTATTCAGAGTCCGAATTTAAGCGAACTTAATCAGGATTCTTTTAAGGTTGTTACAAAAACAAAACCAACGGTTGAACAGATTGAGGATGCGGTTTTTGCGTGGAAAGTGGCTAAACACGTTCAATCAAGAGCAATTGTCGTAGCAAAGGATTTGAAAACGACTGCAATAGCGCAGGGATTGCAGTCTGCATCCGTTGAGTTTGCGCTCGATTATTCTTGCGATATGTCAAAAGAAGCAATTTTGGCATCGGATTTGCCTCTCACGGTTCACGACATCAATGTTGCGGCTCAGGGAAGAATCGGGCTTGTTATTCTGCCTTCCGTTTCCAAGGATATTGTCATAGCCGCGGATAAGTTTAATATGGGCATAATAACAACAGGATTTACTAATATATTGTATTAATTCATCAAAATATATATTTTGGTGTATTAAACTTGATAATATATTTTTATATGTACATTTCTTTGACCGCAAAGAAAGGTTTTCAACAAAACAGGCTGGTAATGACAATTCCCAGCCATTATATTTACCTCCTCTTGGGGCTATAACTTTATTCGCCAAACCCCAAGCCTAACGGAGCGAACAATCAATGTAAGTGAGACAACATCAAGACCGACATTGTCTGAGCGTAAGCGAGTTTGTCGGGCTTAGGTCGAACGTTACAATTGATTAGTGAGCGGAGTTCGAGCTTGGGCAGTTTCTTTGGTGACTTTCTTTAATGATAAAGAAAGTCACAATTAAAAATATTAGTAATTTTGTATTAACACACCAAAATATATATTTTGGTGAATTATAAATAGCCAATATAGTCTAAATACAGTATAACACTTGAATTTTTTGACTTTTTTTTGTAAAATTACGATAGATAAATACGTATTTTAGAAGAGGAATTTTTAATGTTCGAACGTTTTACAGAGAAGGCGATTAAAGTAATTATGCTTGCTCAGGAAGAGGCAAGACGCCTTGGTCATAACTTTGTCGGAACAGAGCAGGTTTTGCTCGGGCTTATCGGCGAAGGTACAGGAATTGCAGCAAAAACGCTTAAATCAATGGGTGTAAACCTCAAAGATGCACGAATCGAAGTTGAAAAAATTATCGGCAGAGGTTCGGGGTTTGTTGCTGTGGAAATTCCGTTTACTCCGCGTGCAAAGCGTGTTTTAGAGTTATCTTGGGATGAAGCAAGACAACTTGGTCACAATTATATAGGAACGGAACACTTGCTTCTCGGTCTTATAAGAGAAGGTGAAGGTGTTGCGGCAAGAGTATTGGAAAACTTGGGTGTTGACTTAAATAAGGTCAGAAGTAACGTAGTTAAAATGCTCGGGGATTCAAAACCGACCGCAGGAGCCGGTGCAGGTGCCGGAATCGGTTCATCTTCAAGTTCATC
>JAFXYU010000015.1 GCA_017541565.1 bacterium
AAAGTAAAATCATTATAAAAACAGACATAAAACTTTCTCCCCTGTCATTGATTTATATTGTAGCATAAATTTTTTAGTTGTAATATAATATTTATGACAAAGGGAGAAAGTATGAACAATCAGAAGATCGCTGTAATCGGAATGGGAATGTGGGGCAAAAATATTGTCCGAAATTTTTATAATTTAAACGCACTTGAAATGGTTTGTGATTTGGATGATGAATCCTTAAAAACCGTTCGCGAACAATTCCCCGGTGTTAAAACAACAAAAGATTTTAATGAAGTTATTACTAATCCGGAAATCACCGGTGTTGCGGTTGTAACACCAAGCCATACACATTTTAAACTTGTAAAAGCAGCTCTTGAGGCAGGCAAGAATGTTTATGTTGAAAAACCGATTTCAACCGTTGCGGAAGAAGCAAGAATTTTAATGGAACTTGCGGAATCCAAGAATCTTGTTCTTATGGTAGACCATCTCCTTTTGTACCATCCGGCGGTTAACAGGCTTAAAATGCTTATAGAAGAGGGCGTTCTGGGAGAATTAGTTTATGCTCAAAGTGACAGATTAAATGTCAACTATCACAAGAACGACAGAAGTGTTATGTGGGATTTGGCTCCGCACGATGTTGCAATGGTAGCCTATGTTACAGGCAAAAGTCCGGTGAAAGTTATTTCCGCAATCGGAGCATCAAGCGATAGGAACAACATTATGGATATAACTCATCTCGGAATTGAATTTGAGGATGGTATGATAGCCCATATTTCAGACAGTTGGATTACACCGCAAAAACACGTTAATCTGTTGGTGAGAGGAACAAAAGCAACAGCAATTTTTGATGATTGTGCGCCAACCGATAAACTTAAAATCTATGACAATTTCATTCCTGCAAATACTCAAAACGTTGCACTCGATTATCTTGAAATTGAACCGCTTAAACTTGCATGCCAGCATTTTGTAAACTGCTGTGCAACAGGTCAAAAGGCTCGTTCAGACGGTGCTAACGGATATGAAGTAGTGAGCATCTTAGAAGAAGCGGAACGTATTATGTTAGGTTCAAAAAAAGAAGAACTTGATAAAACAGATTTTGCTCTGTCAAGAATGAAGGTCTAAGGAGTAGAAATGAAGGTATTGCCAATCACAACAAACGATAAATATAATAAACCAATCGTCTCAAAAGGCTTTGTATCTGCACCCATAGAAACAATGATAAAAAATATGGCAACGTCTTGCAGAGAAAATGTACAATACCATAGTTTATTTAATCGGGAAGTTGCATCAAATTATATGAAATATGCGGAAACAGCGGAAAATATTCTATATAATCTCAGAACGATAATGCTGCATTATTCAGTAGGAAGTGTTTTGAAAGCAAAAAAATCTGTCAAACATCCGCAAAAACTGCGTTTTTATATATCAGAAAACGCCTCTGATTATAAACGTATTCTTGGTGATGTTTATCAGGACAAAAATGATATAACCGGTAATATTACACGCATGGCGGAATTTACTGATAAATTTGCAAAAGAAAATCCTTTTGAAACATATCTCAAGTTTAAATTGCTTGCAAAAGAGCCAAACAGCCAAACAGCAAACTTTTTACCGGAAAAAGAGAGTTTGATAATTGAGGACGAATTAAGAGAATACAGTATATATAGTAATTCATAACAAGAGAGAGGTAAATTAGGATAATATGGCTAACTTTGTATCAATATTCAGAATTTTTGTAATGTTTTTTGCGGTGTATCTGATATACTGCTTTGAAGGAAATACAACAGCCTATGTTTGGGCTCTTGCCCTAACGATTATTGCATTCTCGCTTGACGGTGTTGACGGCTGGATTGCAAGAAAGTTTAATGAAGTTTCAAAGTTCGGCGCATTACTTGATATTATGGGTGACAGAATCGTAGAAAACACCTACTGGATTCTGTTTGCTGTTATGGGTTGGATTAGCATTCTATTCCCTCTTATTGCAATCACCAGAGGGTTTATTACTGATACAATAAGAAGTGCCGCCATGGAAAAAGGACTTACACCGTTTGGTATGCAGGTTAATCCTATTTGTAAATGGATTACGGGTTCAAAATTTATGAGAATTACATACGCAGTAGCAAAAGTACTCGCATTTGTTCTTATTGTAACGGCAAAAATCCCCGGAATTGCACATACTGATATAATCTGGACTGTTGCATACTGGACAGCGGTGGTTGCAATCGTATTCTGTGTAGTACGCGGTTTGCCCGTTGTTATTGAAGCAAAAAGAGTTATTGAGGGATAATACAAAAACCTTATTCCTAAATATAACGTAATGAGGTACTGGCATAATGTCAAAAATCAATGTAGTTTTATATGAGCCGGAAATCCCCGCAAACACGGGAAATATTGCAAGGTTATGTGTCTGTACCGGAGCATCGTTGTATCTTGTCGGAAAACTCGGATTTGCACTTACGGACAAGTATGTAAAGCGTTCTGGTATGGATTATTGGGACAATGTTGATTTACACAAAGTTGTTTCAATGGATGAGATGTTTAAACAGTTTCCCAATGGAAGATTTTTTTATTTAACAACAAAATCAAAAAAGAAATACACGGATATCCGATTTAAAGAGGGTGATTTTCTCGTTTTCGGACCTGAATCCAGAGGACTTCCGCAAGAATATGTAACGCAAGATACCGCAATAACTCTTCCGATGGTTGAAGGTCAAAGGAGTTTGAATCTTTCCAACTCCGTAGCAATAACCGTTTATGAAATGATAAGACAGATAGGGTTGTAATAATTATGGAATACAAAATGCCAATACGGGAACAAGATTCGCACAAAGGAACATTCGGGAAGGTCTTGAATGTTGCAGGTTCCGAGAATTATATCGGAGCGGCATATTTGTCAACTCTTGCTTCACTCAAAATCGGTGCCGGATATGCTGCACTTTCATCCTGTAAAAAAGTTCTTGATTCAGTATCAAAACTTTTGCCGGAGGCGGTTTTATTATCAAGAAAAGACGCACTCAAAAAAGTTGACGAATTTACTACAATGCTTATCGGATGCGGATTAAGTCAGGGAAGAAACTCAAAAACAGATTTTAAAAAATTTATTGAACTTGCCAAAAAATTTGATTTGCCGACGGTTATTGATGCTGACGGATTGAATATTCTGTCAAAAGAAAATATCGTTTTACCCACAAAAACAATAATAACACCTCACCCCAAAGAAGCCGCACGACTTTTGGGAGTTGATGATATTACGAGTAATTTGGAATTTGCGGCAAAAGAATTATCAAAAAAGTATAAGTGTGTTGTGGTTTTGAAAAATCATCGGACAATAATATGCGAGGGTGATACGATTTTTATTAACCAACATGGCAACTCCGCTCTCGCTAAAGCAGGAACGGGAGATGTTCTTGCAGGAATTATATCAGGACTTCTCGCACAAAGAATGACACCGTATGAAGCCGCAAAACTCGGTGTTTACCTTCATTCCCGCGCGGGTGAAATCGCTTCTAAAGAATTAACCGAATATTCGGTTCTCGCGTCGGTTGTCATAAAATATCTGCCGCAAGCAATAAAAGAGATATTGAACAACGAAAACAGTCAGTCTTTATAAATTAGCCGTAATTCTCTTCTTCGTGCAATGATTGACGGTAGTTGTTAAGTTTGTTTTCTTCGTATATCAATTTTTGATTATTTTTTGCTTGGTTGGAATTTAGGGCATTTTGTCTTTGAATAAGATTGGTCAATTCTTTTTTTATCTGTCTGAGTTCTTCATCCGCTTTCTTGCAGCTTTCTTTCCTTTTTTGAATTTCAGCCTGACTTTTTTCTATCTGTGATTTCAAATATTTTTTAATATCAAGTTTAAATATGTGTCCTGATTCTTCGTATAATGTCTTTTTCACCTCTTGAGGATAAAAGTCGTATCTTATTAACTTGCCTCGCATAATATAGCGCATAATCATCGAAGCCTGTTTTTGAACAAAAGTGCCAAAATCCGCAGATTTCAAAAACAGTTTTTTATATGGAGTTGTTCCCCGTTTAGTGTTGCAATCGGCACACATATAAATACCGTTATGCTGAAGATTTACACCTTTTTGTGATTTTGGTTTAATATGTTCAAACGTGTTCGTTCGGTCAAAAAAGTGATAAATTATTCCGAACGGGCTATGATTTTCAGCCGCTTTTACAATTATTCTGTGCGGATTTGTTTTTGCAAAAGGTAATTCTTTTACAAGTTTTTTGAACTTATCAGCGTCTTTTCGGTTATTTATTTTAGAAATAAAATCTTCATATAAGTTTTCCAAACATTCATCTGTGTCATCATAGTTGGTTCTATTTTGTATCACTCTCAATGTTTCAAGGTTAAGAACTTTTAATTCCTCATTTTTACCCTTGCCCATTTTTTCGGCAATTCTTTCCATTCTTTTGAAAACTCTTTGAGATTTTACTTCCAAAGTATCTTTTTCCATTTTTACCATACGCTTGTGATAACCGTATACTTCGGGGTGTGTTATAATTTCCAAAAGCGTCAAATTCGGATATTTTTTTGCATAAATTTCCATGATATCCAATAGTTCCAAATTTGTTTCGCTCATATATTTTCTGTACTTTTGAAGTTTCCTGACAACCGCAGACGCATTAAAAGTAACCGCCTTAATTCTATTGATAATAAATTCGGGTATTTGTTTGTTTATTGGTTTTGACGCAAAACTGCTTTGGTGAGATAATATTTGGTCAATATTTTCTCTCGGATATTTTTCTGCCAATTCTTCCAACAACTGATATTCTTTTATATCCTTGAGCGATTGTAATTTTTTCAGACATCTTCTCAGAGAAGGTCTTATTTTTGAAAGAAAATTTTCCGCTTCAAGTTTCGGAAGCATTTTTTTCCCGCATCTCGCGCAAGGCAAATTCGGAATATCTCTTGCATCATAAAAAACCCGCTTCGGATATCCTGCTTCAAAAGAGGGCTGGGATATGTTAAATAATATTCCGAATATTTGCATTCTATCCCTCGTATTTTATTCTTCCGGTTTGATTAATAATTATAGGTTTATTCAAGTGTTTAATATATTCACAGGTCAAATAATCCTTGTTAAAATCATATTCTACACATTCATCTTTAGTGGCAAGAATATCATAATCACCGCCCCAAGACATCATAAATGAGTCACAGGCAACTTTGTATGTCTTATCTTCCCTCGGATTATCTATATCAATTTTGTATTCCTTGCCGTCTTTATCCACAAATGCCATTCCTACGAGTTTTCCGCTTGTAGGATTTACTGTATATATCAAACCTGAAACAGCAAGCAGACCGGGTTTATACCCTTGAGATTTGTATGTTGTTTCTACGGCTTTTTTAAACATATCAACTATTTTTTTCTCGGAGACATTTGCGACAGAAACATGGTCGTAGAACGGTGCAATATCCTTAATTTCTCTTGAGTCAATTTTCCCTTTTCTGAAGAATCCTCTCGGTCCGCCGTTATTCCATAGAGAAATATCTGCATCCATTTCGTAACGCATAGCGTCACACATAAAGTTGGCATGGGGATTTTCTTCAATCAAAGTCATTGGAGCATCGGGTGCAAAAGCAATATATCCGACTTCTTCGGGAGTACCGATTATTTGATTAAATATGTATTGGTGAATTAACGAACGATGAAAATCATTTGAGTCTGCAATATTGTTTTGCACTTTTGTGATTACTCCGTCCTTATCAAAAGTCAGGTTCAGTTGTCCGAAATTCTTTCCGTTTTTTCCGGCTTCCGTGATAATCACTGGTTCGCCCGTTTTGGAATAAAAAAGATTTTCACCTTCTTTAATATCTTTGATAAGTTCGTGAGTGTGACCGCCTATAATGACATCTATTCCTTCCGTTTTTTGTGCAACAATTTTGTCAGTTTCGTTACCGAGATGAGAAAGCAGGAATACCTTGTTAATTCCCTGTTTCTTCATATCGTCCGTTTCTTTTTGAACAAGTTCAATAGTCTTTTTTAACTCTTCTACCGTACAATCCGAGTGGTTTTCCGGATGAGTTATTCTCTCTTTTAAGTCAATGGGCGCAGCACCTATTAACCCGATTTTTTCACCCTTAACTTCTGTGATTGCCGAATTTTTCACAATATCCTTGAGCTTTGCTCTGTTCAAATTTTGAATATCCTCGGGTGATTGTTTCTCAATATCAACCTGATTAATATTAGCTGCCAAAACAGCACCTTTATATTCGGAAGCAGTGTCGACGAAATCAAGTTGTGTCGTATCAAGTTCGTGATTACCGAGAGCCGTTGCCTTGATGTTTGCCAAATTCAAAAACTTCATAACCGAGCGGTTAATGTGCTTGTTGCTTTCATCCCCTATCGTATTATCTCCGCCGGAGAGTTTCAAATCTCCCTTTAACCCGCTCAAAATTCTGAGCATGTTATTGGTTTGCCCGTGAATATCATTCACATATCCCACAGAAAGTTCAAAAGAGTCCTGTTTATTGTTTTGCACGGATTTCCCTGCAACCTCGTTTTTTTTGAAAGGTGTTGAATAAGTTTTTATAGCAGGTATTTGAACTCTGATATTCATAATTAACCTTCATTAACAAAGTTAATTCTTCCCGTATGGTTGATTATCACGGGATTTTCAAGTCTTTTTATGTAGTTGCAAATCATAACGTCTTTGTCATAAGGATACTTTTTGATGTATTCGCTTTCCGGTGCAAGAATATTGAAATCTGCCCCCGCCGACATCAAAAATTCGTCCGTAACGACTTTGTACGTTTTTTCTTTGCTCGGATTGTTTATGTCAATCGGATGTTTGTTTCCGTCTTTATCTATAAAAGTCATATCTACAAGAGTTTTATTCTTGGGGTCAACAGTGTATGTAAGACCGGATACCGCAAAAATTCCGGGCTTTCTTGCCTTGTGGCTGTATGAAGTTTTAATTGCGGTCTTAAACAAGTCCACAATTGTTGCTTCCGGAACGTTAGCGGTTACAACAAAATCCAAAAACGGTGAGATGTCTTTGATATCTCTTGAGTCAATTTCCCCTTCGTGGAAAAAGTTTCTTACTCCGCAATTATGCCAAATTGCAATATCAGAATCGGATTCTTCTTTCATAATGTCGCATACAAAGTTTGCGTGCGGATTTTCTTCCACAACGCTCTTTGGCGGAGGCGGTGCTTGTTCAATATAACCGACTTTTTCCGGAATGCCGAGAATTGTATCAAAAATGTATTGGTTAATCATATTTTTGTGGAACAATCCCGTATCTGCAAGATTGTTTTGAGCCTTTGTGATTACTCCTTCTTTGTCAAAAGTCAGGTTCAGTTTTCCGAAATAGTTTCCGTCACGCCCTGCCTGTGTAAGAATTACAGGCTCGCCGGATTTTGAATATAACAGGTTTCTACCTTCTTCAATTCCTTTTAAAAGTTCGTGAGTGTGACCGCTAAGAATAACATCAATTCCGTCAGTATTTCTGGCAACTTCCTGATCGTTTTTAAGTCCTATATGTGAAAGCAGAATTATTTTGTTTACACCTTTTTCTTTCAACACATCAACTTCATTTTGTATATCTTTGATTGTGTCCTCAAGATTGTCTATATGGCAGTCCAAATGGTATGTCGGATGGGTTAATCTCTCGTGCATATCCATTGGTGCCGTACCTATTAACCCGATTTTTTCACCCTTAACCTCTACTATTTTATACGGTTTCAAAGTTCTCTCAAGATGGGCTCTTCCGAGTTCTTTAACTGTCTTGGGATCTTCATTTTCTACCATTTCTTTTTTAATATTTACGGTAAGAAAATCACCTTTAAATTCCTCAGCAGTATCCATCAAATCCTCTTGTGTCGTATCCATTTCGTGATTCCCGAGTGCGGAAGCCTTTATATCCGCAATATTAAGGAACTTTGCAGTGGCCCTGTGAATAGGCTTGTTTTTCTCATCTCCTATATCGTTATCTCCTGCGGATAGTTTTATATCACCATCTAAGCCGGATAAAATTCGCATCATATTATTTGTCTGACCGTGTGTATCATTTATGTACCCGACAGACATCTCAAAATTGTCGTTTGAGGGAGATTTTTCTAACGGTGATGTTGTTTTTGTAACCGGCTTTTGCTCTCCTTTGAACGACACTTTCGGTATATTAAAATTGATTGTGGATAGTTTAATATTCATTTTGACCTTCTGCTTCCGTTTATTTAAAAACTCGTGAAAAATTATTTTGCTATTTGTAAATAAATTGTTACAATATTTTCTCTTAAAAATACCCCCGCCGTTTGTGGTGAGGGTAGTCCTATTTTCATATCGATAATGTTGTCAACGCTTTTCTCAAAATTTCCTCCGGATTAGATGTGTCCGAAATTGTAGGCATAACTTTTGATATAGCGTCTTCTATCTCTTTTTCTTCGTAACCTAACGATAATAATACTGCCTGAGTATCTCCAATTGCCTCTGTGCGCGGAACTGATGAGGCCGAATGCGGTGTCATGTCCGTTCGCATTAGTTTGTCTTTTAGTTCAAGAATAATTTTTTGCGCCAATTTCGGACCAACTCCTTTTGCGCGGGTAAGTTCCTTATAATTGCCGTCTATGACAAGAGAAATAACATCACAAGCGTCAAATTCGTTCAAAAGAGCAAGTCCCATTTTTGCACCGACGCCGGAAACCGATAAAAGAATTTGGAAAATGTCACGCGTTTCTTTGTTCATGAATCCGTATAAACTCATTACATCTTCCCTGTGCTGCAATAGTACATATATTTTCTGCGGTTTATCTTCGTCAATTTTTGCCGCAGAAAAATCCATTTCCGTGACCTCAAGCAAATATCCGCAGCCCGCAACTTCCGAGGTTATAAAACATCCCTTGGAAGTTTTTCTTTTATCCGTGACAAATCCCTTTAAATAGTCAAACATACGATACTTCCCCGTTTCAATTTTAACCTAAACAAAAATATTTTGTCAAAAGAAATGCGAAAAATAAATGAAAATCCGTTTTTAATTTTTCCCGCCAATTTCGGATTAATATTGTAAACAATTGTAAACTTTTTCCGAAAAACAAGCAAATTTGAAAATTTACAGCATTTATATCAGATACAAATACAAACTACTAATTGCTAAAAAGCAGGAAAGGTTTAAAAATGCGTTGTATTGAATGTGTATCGGGAGCCAGCAGAACGTACAAAAATGCTCTGGGTGTTACAACAAATGTGGTTAGATCAGAATTGAACGGACAAAGTTATTTAACAGTAAAGAAGTTTTTAGGCAATAAAGTACTGAGTTCTTATTCTCATGGAAAAGCAGCACCAAAAGGCGGAAATTTATCTTTTTTACAAGGATTTTTTTATAGAATGTTCTTGGTATAAAAAATGACAGAATAATAAAAGGCGGTTTTGCAAAATGCAAAACCGCCTTTTGTTATTCTGCGTTACCCTTTTTGAACAAATCTGTCATTTGCTTTTTCGGCAAGGAAGGTCGATATGAACGGTATAAATATGTAATAAATCGTACCCAGTATTAAAATTGGCTTTGCAATTTTTATTCCCTGAATTTGTTTTTCGAGATTTTTTTGTCCCAAGTTCGCCTTACGAAAACCTTTTATCAACTTTTCTGTCGGTTTATTCAATATCTTGTCCAGCGCATATCCGCCTGCAACACTTAAACCAGTTGAAATTGCCGAATTATAAATGAGTGCGGATTTTCTTTCTTCCTTGATATTTTTGCTTATTTTTGCCTGATGAATAAATGCACCTGTTGCAAGAATATCCGTTAAAGCAGTTATATGCATCGGGAAATTTGTATCCTTGTACTTTTCGGCAAAGTTTTGGAACCATTCTTTATTTACCGTTTTCCCGATACGTTTGGCAAATTTGTCTGTCGGACTGCCCCGGAACACAAGTTCTCCTTTTTTAGATTCTTCTTTTACTCCGGCTTTACTTCCGAATAATGTCATAATATACGGAAGTCCGAGTGCAACAAGAATTGCCTTAGGTATTGCGGCAACCGTTCCGAGTCCGAGTTTAAACAATTGAGTCCCAAAAACATACCCTTTCGAGTTTTCAAGTTTCTTACCGGATTCTTTCAGTTTTTCAATAGTCTTTTTTTCTAAAAATTTTTCGGGATTTTTGTCAATATTTTTTATGGATTTAGAGAGCGGAAGAGATAATCCAAGCATAAGTATAAAACCTATAAGACTTGACGTTATTGATTTTGCAGCAGCAAGTTCACGATTTTCTTTGTCCGTTTTAGGAGTTAACCAAATTGCCAACGGGCGGGCTAAAGAAAATCCAACAGCCGCAGATGCGGCAAAAAGCGCACCGTTATCCGCGGCAAACTCAAGTCCGCGCTTCAAGGCTTTATTCGCGTATAAACTTTTGAATGAGATATCCCCGGAAGAATTTACTTTCATTTATTTTTATTAGATAACATAAATATGCGAATTGATAAAGTCGAAATAAAAAACAAATTTGAACTTTACGGGTTTATTCTCGTATATATTATTTTGTTTTCCAACGCAATTATTACTCACGACAGCATAATCGCACTTGTGTCCGCTTTTTGCGGTATCACTTATACAATATTGGCGGGAAAAGGCTTCCCCGTATGCTACCTGATAGGTGTAATCGGTTCGATTTTTTATTCTTATTTATCCTTCAAAAGCGCATTGTGGGGAAACTTGATTTTGTACGCTTTTTATTATGTACCTATGCAAATTGCCGGATTTTTCCACTGGAGCAAAAATCTTAAAACAGGAAAAAGTGAAATTATAAAAATACATTTAAAAAACAAAGAACGGCTTGTGATTTTCACCTCCGGAGTATTATTTTCACTTGTAACCGCACTTGTTCTTGCACACATGGGTGACAAGAATCCCCTGTTTGACAGCATTACGACAGTGTTTTCGATTTTGGGAATGTATTTAACGGTCAGACGCGCAATTGAGCAGTGGATTATCTGGATTATTGTAAACGGACTTTCATTTCTTATGTGTCTTGAAATAGCATCCTCCGGAACAAAAGTATATTCGACAGTTATAATGTGGGGTGTGTATTTTATTCTCGCAGTATATTTTTACAGAATTTGGAAAAAAGAAGTGAAATAATACCATTTTCCTTATCTTTGTTTAATTTTAATCCGAAATATGTTATTATATATGGGTAAAATCATTATGTAGGAGTTTGTAATGGCAAAAAAAGTACAAACTATTGACGTTAATTCTTTGGATAAGGATATTGTAATTCCTGCAAATACCAAAAACGCTGAAATTTACTTTAAAAATCTGAATAACTTTAACGATTTGACATTTAGCGGCGGTTCTGCCGAAAATCCTGCAACAAACAATTTAACAATACTAGTAAACGGACACAAGATTACTTTAACTAATTATTTTGCTAAAAACGGAAGTTTTGCCGTAAAAACAATCAAAACAGATTCAGAAACAACACAGAGCGTAAATCTTATAGATTATGTAAATGAACATCAAATCAGAGGAGTATATCAAAATATTGTCAATGCAATGACAAAAACCGTAAACGGTACTGTTTTTGATGATATAATTACTCCGCTCGGGGACAAACAGACCGTTAATGCAGGTAATGGAAACGATTTAATATACGCTGACGGGGGAAATGACACATTAATAGGCGGTTTGGGAACAAATGAAGTTAAATTTGAATATTATGCTACGCCTTTTCCTGAACAAAAATCTTTCGGACAAGACATAATAAAACTTACAAAAGGCGAAACTTTAAACTTGAATATAAAATATGACGATTCTACACCTGTTAACCTCACTTTCTCAAAAGGCTCGGGAAAAGGTGCAAATGACTTGATTATCACCAATGATGCAAATCCTGAAGACAAAATAACCATACAAAATTATTACGGGAAGGAAACCGGAGCAACCGTTTTGATTAACGGAAAAGATTTATCAGAAGAAAGCGCAGATTTTATAACCTATAATTTTAATGAAGACAGTATTATAAAATCATCAACAGTAAAAGGCTCGGCACTGGCAGATACAATTGATGCTTCAGACGCTCAATCTCTATCTGAGCTGCCTCCAGCTCCGTCCGCGGTGTCTGGTCCTTCTTCCGCTTTCCACGGCGATCCTCCAGTCCTGCTTCGCCCAGTTCACGGTATTTTTTGACCCATGTATACACGTTCTGGTAGCTCACCTGGTATTTGATGGCTATTTCTCCATAGTTGTTCCCGTTCTCAATACAT
>JAFXYU010000004.1 GCA_017541565.1 bacterium
ACAGGCATCGACCTAATTACTAAAAGTTGACTTTACCGGAGCATTTTATGCTGTTGCAAAATGGGCGGGTGTAAGACCTGTTGTCGAATAATCGACTGTAAAGCGGGGGGGATTTTCCTCCCTGCTTTTGGTTACATATCCGGTCCATGTGCAAGATAAGCGATAAATAAAAACAGTCAAACAATTAAATATCAGAGGATTTTCGATAATGCGCCGGATTGTTATTAATTAGAAAGGAAAATATTATGGAAGAAACAGGACAATATGAAGAATTATTAATCTATATTTTCTTATAGTAAAAATAAGTTTGTTATCGTTGTATATAAAAAGAAAACAATTATTAAAAAACCTGCTCCCCACACTAATCCATTATATAAAATAATATAATAAATTATTTTTAACAATTTCGATTGTAATTTATTATATGGAAACTTAAATGCATTATCCGGATTTTTTTTATATAAGAAATATTCTAAAAGACATCCTGCCAAAAGAATTACCAAACATATAATATTAGCACAGAACCAGTAAAATCCCATAACCTCACCATATGCTTGAGGGTTTGATGTCGTGATTATTTGGAATGTGATGGTATGTATTAATCCAAGCAAGGCACAAATATTTAAAGTAACAGAACTATAAATCCATTTATTCATAATAGTTCTATTTTATAACGTTGATTTGAAAAAAGAAAGGAGAATATTATGGAAGAAACAGAACAACATGAAGATTTAAAGCAATGTGCAATATTTAGTTATGGAAAAATATTATTATCTAATATTAAATAATAATTTTTTATCAATCATTTTTGATTTAAGAAAAAACAAACGGTATCATAAAAATCTTTACATAGATAAACCAGCATGAATATTACAATACCACAACCAAAAAACAAACCTGTATAAAACAAAATATAATATAAAAATTTGAATTTAATTTTGTTATATGGAAATAAAAATGAATATTTTTTTATAAGTATATACAAAATCATTTCAACAATGTAACAAATACACAATACAATTGTGAATGCAATACTTAATGGGAAATAACCTAATCCAATACAATCACCGGCGGCACTACCGCCAATTGATAATATTCTAATAATAGGCTTGAGATAAATAAATAAAATAACAAGACTGACTAATGAGAAAAAGTTTAAAGTAACAGAACTATAAATCCATTTATTCATAATAGTTCTATTTTATAACGTTTAACTAAAAAATGAAAGGAGAATAAAAATGACAGACATTCAAAAACACGAAGACTTAAAACAATGTGCAATATTTAGTTATGGAAAAAGCCAACAGTTGCCAGCAGGCTCTGTTTTCACCAATCATTATGAAAATCCAAAATTAATCAAATATTGAAAAGATATAGCATAAGATTCCAAGCCATGTTGTCCAAAGAATACCTAAATAAAAGAAAATATAATATATTATTTTGTATTTTATTCTTTCATAAGGAAAAGAGAATGCATATTTCCTACAAATAATGTAGATGAGGACTTCTATACATAATAAACCTGCCAAAATTTTTGTGCAGGTACAACTTATTGGAACAAAAACAAAACCAATAATACCGCCTCTCCCTGTACCTTGGTCTGTAATTGTTTTCCAAAAAGGATGCCATGTCCAAATAATGCTTAAAAAACTTATGTACGCATATAAATTTAAAACAAAAGATTTATAAATAAATTTCATAATTAGTATTATATAACATCAAACAGAAAGGAGAAATTATTATGGAAACAAATATCAAAGCACATGAAGATTTAAAACAATGTGCAATATTTAGTTATGGGAAAACATTAAGGTTACCCGCAGGTTATGTTTGCACTAATCATTATGAAAATCCAAAATCAGGCTTTTCAGCATCGGTAATTAAAAATGGTAATGAAATAATAGTTGCATACAGAGGAACGGAGTTTACAAGTATGAAAGATATTGGGGCCGATATAAAAATGGGAATAGGAAAAATGCCTGCTCAGGCTAAAGATGCAATTGCCGTGTACGAAAAAGTCAGACAGCAACATCCGAATGCCGAAATTATTTTGACAGGTCACTCACTGGGCGGAAGTCTGGCTCAAATCGTCGGTGCGGTTTATGATGTTGAAACGGTTACGTTTAACGCTTACGGAACGAAAGACCTTATAAAATCAGACATGGAAATTTATCCCGATAAGATTACAAATTATGTAAATTTGGATGATTACAATGTAATTACAAAAAATACGCATAATCAAATAGGAACTTGTTATTCAATAGGAACGAGAGGTTTTTCGGCTAATAATCATGAAGCAGAATCCATGCTGCCGTTAAAAGAACGCAGGAAATTTGATCAGAGTGAATATGGGAAAACTAAAGGTAAGCAGCCGAGGGAAATTCATTCCGTAAGTTCGTCATGTTCCGGCTCATATCCGGTCAGTTCATATACAAGAGCAGACGGGACGCATGTTAGTGCATACACAAGAACTTGTTATATTCATGGCGGAAACGTTTTGAGAAATTATTTGGGAAAAGCGGTTAAGGATATGAACGAGCAGGAGGTTAATGAATTGCTTGAGGATTATATTTAATACTCTATATTTAACGATTTATTGGGGGGTATCCCTCCCTGCTTTTGGTTAAAAATCAACAACTTCTCCTCCAAAAAAATGACATCTTTACATGGATATTAAGATTATATAAGGAAATCTTAATTTTCGAAAAAATTGGTCTATAATAAAATTGCGAATAAAGATAACAGGAGAAAAAAGATGGCATCAGTAGAAGAAATTCTTTGCAAATTAGAGTCAGCAGACAATACTACTAAGAACAAACTTGAAAATATCCTCGTAGACAAAGGAACAGAGGTTGTTCCGGAACTCGTTGACAAACTTCAAAATGTCAGAGGTATCAAACGCGGTGTTGTTTCAATGGCTTTGATTAGAATAGGCGAAGCTTCTGTTGAGTACCTTAGAAAGGCAGCAAACAGCAACAAAGATTTTGAATGGGTTGCAAAATATCTTATTTCCGAAATCCAAGGTGTTGCAGCATAAGCCTTATATAAAAATTTATAACAAAATACCTTCACTTTCTCTTTTGGGTGAAGGTATTTTTTAGCGAAAATACTATGATATAATTAATTTATGTCAGACAAAGTCAAAGTCACATTGTATACGGACGGAGCATGCAGCGGAAACCCTGGAGCGGGCGGTTATGGTGCTGTTCTGGTTTATGTCGACCCTCAGGGAATTAAACACGAAAAAGAACTTTCTGCGGGATATAAAGATGTCACAAATAACCAAATGGAACTTTTGGCGGTGATTGTCGGACTTGAGGCACTCAAAAAGCCGGCGGAAGTCAGGGTAATTTCAGACAGCAAATATGTAGTGGATGCTTTTAACAACAACTGGATAGACGGCTGGATTAAAAAGGGTTGGAAAAATGCTTCAAAGCAGCCGGTGAAGAATGTTGATTTGTGGCAGAGATTATTGAAGGCAAAAGAACCCCATGACGTTGAATTTGTGTGGATAAAAGGGCATGCAGGACACGAGTATAACGAACGCTGTGATACACTTGCCGTTAATGCTTATAAACAGAGTGATTTAAAAGAAGCAATTATATAATTTATCACAGCCTGCGAATTTTATTAAAAATTAATAAATGTCAGGCATCTAAACCATGCGAAATTAATGCAACAAAAATAAGAATAATTGTGTATTATATTTTCATTTTTTGTAAAATTTCTTTCTTTTGTTTTAATGCTTTTGGATGTTCCGGTACCGTTTTTAAAATAAATTCTATATCATCCAAAGCACCTTGGTAGTCTTTAAGTTTCATTTTTACAAGGCTTCTGTTTCCATAAGCATCCAAATGTTCAGGTTTTAGTTCAATTGTTTTGTTAAAATCACATAATGCCTTTTGGTATTCACCAAGATTGTAATATAAAATTCCTCTTTGGTGATAAGAAACAGAATCATTTGCATCTAATTCAATTGCTTTGGTAAAGTGTTTTATTGCAGAATTGTAATCTCCTTTCATTTCACATAAAAAACCTTTGCCGGCTTGACTTGATGCGGAATTATCCGGTTGCTTTTGTTTTTCTCTATTATTTGAGTGTTTTTTATACTCCGATATCATTTTTAAAACAAATTCTTTATCTTCCTGCGCACCCTTATAATCTTTTAATTTCTCTCTCGTCAAACTACGGTAGTGATATGATTCGACAAAATCCGGATTTAGTTCAATAGATTTGTTTAAATCGTACAGCGCTTTTCTATATTTTTTAATATTGTAATAAGCAAGCCCTCTTTGGTGATAGTAAATATAATTATTTGACTCTATTTTAATAGCATTGGAAAAATATTTTATGGCAGATTTATAATCTCCCAAAATATAACTATAAAAGCCTTGATACGCTTGCTCTTCGGAAGGATTGTTCCGGTCATTATTTGCATAGGACAAGTTTACATTAAAAAACAATAAGACAGTAAATAATATTGTAAAAAAAGAACATAGGATTTTTTTCATTTTGAAACTCCGTAAAAATACATTTATAGATAATAACATAAAAGAAAGGAAAAATATTATGACAAACAAAATTTCAAAGTATGGTAAAAAAGTTTTTGATATTGCAACAAAAAATAAAAGAGAAGATTTTAACAGGAAAGTCCTTGATGCTACTTATAAAGCACAAAAACAATATGGTTTTTAAATTTTTCGTACATAAGAGTATTTTAACACAGAAAAGGAGGAAGAAATGGAGTATTCAACAGATTTTATTAAAGAAGAGGTAATATTATTGCCGCAATATTAACAATTAAAGCGATGAAACCTATTGCAAACACAATCTTATATAACTTGTGGTTAACAATTTTGTGAGGAATACGAAAAATAGGAAAAATTAGTTCAAAAACAAAAATTATAAATGTTATTACCAAAGAACCTAAAAATAATATTAAGAAAAGAGTATATGCAATTCCAAGTTCCGTAATAAAAGCATATTTTAAAATCATGTAACTATATTTTAGTAACAGTATAGAAAGAATTTCTAATATAAAAAAAGAATAACTATTTTTTATTTTATTTATCATATGGAATTTATATCAAAAAATGAAATGAGAAAAATATGACAAGAGATATTAAATAGGATTTAGAAAAACTGAATTATCCATTATAAAAACGATTTCTGTTTTTAAATAATAGCAGGGATATAATGATTACCAATACAATAAACGGAT
>JAFXYU010000130.1 GCA_017541565.1 bacterium
CAGTTCGAATCTGGGTGTCGCCTTTTTTAAATAAATAGCAAATATGGTTATGGGCGGGCTGCCCGTTTTTTGTAAAACAACATCACGAATCGGAATATGGAAAATATAGAGTTAAAGCGTTTCTGGGAGAAAGTAAAAGAAGAACTTATCGGGAGTTTACCCGAGAGCGTGCATCCGTGGATATATTCACTGGAGGTTTCAGGGTATGACAAAGGAGTTTTGACAGTTGTAACCGGACAATCTATCGCAAAAACTTGGTTGAGCAAAAACCATTCAGAGCAAATAAACGGGATTCTGAGCGTTATAACAAATATTCCCGATTCAAGAATGAATATTATTTACGATGAAGCATCGGCTGTAAAACTAAAAAAAGAGGTTGAAAAACTCCAGAAGAAAGAAGCCGAGATGCAGCAAAAAGAACTTGCTATGGAAAATCTTAGTTATATGCAATCTTCTTCTAATTTGAATTTAAAATACAAGTTTGAGAACTTTGTTGTCGGAAAAAGCAACAAATTTGCGCATGATGCATCTTTGGCGGTTGCAAAAAATCCCGCCGAGAAATATAATCCGTTGTTTATATACGGAAGTGCAGGATTGGGTAAAACCCATTTGATGCAGGCAATCGGGCATTACATACTTTTTAATAATTCCAAGTTGAAGGTAAAGTACACCAAGACGGATGATTATATTAATGACTATATTTCATACAGCCGAAAATCAAATAATACGGTTGAGAACATGTCTAAGTTTTATAAGAAATACAACAATATTGATATTATTTTGATAGATGATATTCAGGTAATTGAATCAAAAATTAAATCTATGGAGAGATTGCAGCATACATTTGACACTCTCTATAACAAAGGAAAACAGATTGTGATAACTTCGGACAGATTGCCCAAAGAGATTCCAAATCTCACGAAGGCATTATGTTCAAGATTTGAGATGGGATTGATGGTTGAATTGACTCCTCCCGAGTTGGAAACGAGAGTCGGTATTATGGAGAAACTGGCTGCGGATAGCGGGATTGAATATGAAAAATCCGCTTTAACATATATTGCAAAACATTTTACTGATAACGTGAGAGAGTTAGAGGGTGCATTTACTAAGGTAAGTGCATACGCAGAGATTTCCGGTGAGAAATTAACATTGGATTTAGTGAAGAGCGTTCTAAAATGTGATGAGTCGAAAAAATCTGTCGACTATGTTTCAATAACGGACGTAACGGCTCATTATTTCGGGATTAATGTTGCAGATATAAAAGGAACAGCAAGAGGTCAGAAAGTTTCCGAGGCAAGACAGATGGCGATTTATCTTTGCAGAGAACTTTTGGGAAACAGTTTTAATGATATTGCCGAATTTTTTAACAAAAAATACACCACCATTATGTACGCACATGACAAGGTGAAAAAAGAAATTGCAACTAATTCGAATTATCTTAATGCTGTAAGAGAAATTAAACAGGCGTTGAAAGTTTTATAGCCTGTTGGAGTACTCGTTTTTTATAAAGATTCGTGATAAAAAATTATTATGCTAGACAGTGTAAAACAGTTTATAACTTTAATATCCGTTGATAAATTAATCAATGATAAAAATTACGAACTTGCTCTTGAAAAGTTAAACGAACTTATTCAAAACGGTTTCAGGTTAGATGAAACTTATCTGAAACGCGGGATTTTATGCAGAAAACTTTTGATGAATGAAGATGCTTATTCGGATTTTACCTATGTAATTTCGCATTATGAAAACACTTATAAAGCGCATGAAGAGAGAATGTTTCTAAACTGTGAGATTAAGAATTACCCGCAGGCAGTAACTGATGCGGAATATGTTTTGGGTTATAATCCTGAAAATGCGGAGGCAAACAGAATAAAAATACTATCTCTTATTTATTCGGAAAAGTATGATTTGGTAAGAGATTACATGTATTCCGTATACAACAATAATAAATACAAATGTATAAGATTTCTTTTAAACGAGTCGGCTGTTCTGGTTGCAAAAGACGAGTTCTCCAATGCTTTGAATGTATTAAATACGATTGAACTTTTTGATAAAGATAATCCGATTAAACTTTTTAGTGAAGCAAACATATACAGCCTTGCCGGAGATATTGAGAAGCAGAATGAACTTATGTCAAAAATTGATTCGGTTTTTCCAAAGTATTTTATTTCACACTTTAAGTTTGGTGATATCTATGAAGACAGGGATTTATTGGAAGTTTGTTTCTTGTTGGAACTCAGAGTCTTTGATAAACAGAACTTGTTTGCATATCCGATGACAATTTTAGAGGGGTACAAAAACAATCTTGAGGGGAAGATTATTGATTCAAAAGAGTGCTTTGAACGGGCGGTGCAAATAAACCCAAATAAGGCGGAAGCGTATGTCCTGCTGGGTGAAACACTCCAGTTGATGTCAGGATATGATAACCCTGAATTCAGAGCGGAGGCTCAGAAGAATTATGAAACGGCACTTGAGATTTATGAGCAGGAGAATCTTGTCTCAAAAGCGGATGCGATGAAAAGACAGATAAGACATTTGAATTCCGGCATATTTGAACATCAGAAAATTTAACTTAATCAAACCTGATTTCGTTCTTTTCGCCTTCAGAAACTTCCGTTTCCGTTTCGTAGTATTCTTGTGAAAGTTGAGTGTCGGTTATTTTTACATCAACAAGTTTCTTTAAAACTTCGATATAATCAAGGCATTTTTTGCCCTTGATTCCATGTGTTTCCATTTGGATTTCCCCGTTTGGGAGAAGTTTTATTTTGAGTTTTTTATCTGACATTTTATAATCCTTTTTTTATTTTAGTAGTTATTTCTGTAACCTTGAATCTGACGGATTTACATTACCCCTCAATATTTACCGTTAGAACAATCGTGTTATCTTCTTCTACGACTTCGTCTTCAATTGTCATATTGTTCTCTTTGAGTTTATCAACGATATGCAGATAAGCATCTTCCTGAACATTCAAGGCGTATTCCGAATTCAAATCGCCCAGTTTTTCTTCTGCGCTTGCGTTTTCTTTTGCAGTAATTCTCAACGAAAAAGGTTTATCGGTTTCATTTCTTGTGAAAGACAAAGTGTATTTGTCAATACTTCCGCTTATTGAATAATCGTTTTCGGAAATATTTGTAACTCCGTGCTCTTCAAGTGTTTTTAACAGGATTGTTTTATCGATAAAGGGTGTTTCAAAATCCTTTTCCATAAAGTGTTCTGCTGTTATTGTATGAACCTCATCATTGCAATTTTTGTCATTAAGAAAATCAAAAGTGTTTTCAAATTCTTCTTCCATGTGCCTGTTATGAGCGTTTTCTAATGCCGAAGCCGCTGCTGTTGCTACCGCTCCTATTAC
>JAFXYU010000131.1 GCA_017541565.1 bacterium
ATGACCATGGTCACAAAAATTCGGATGTTGCATTCGGAACATTCCAAAGGGGAGACGACCTTTATATTACAATGACAAATGGCGAAGCTAAAAACGGCACATTGATTATAAAGGATTATTTTGCTTATGAAAAAGATGAAAACGAGCCTGATGGAATAAAGAAAGATGCTTTTGGCGATCCTATAAGAGTATATTCTTCGGAAAGACGTGCAAATCTTAAAATTTACTTCTATTCTACGATAAGAGATGCCAACGATTACTTCTTCCCCGAATCTTATATGACAATTGATGAATTTATAGGTCATTATGATGACTGGAAATATGCAACAGATGAAAATGGAGACGGACACAAAGATACTTTAAAGAGTGGTGAAGAATTCAATGCATATTATTCACACAGAATAGATGAAATAAACTCCGGAAAAGGTTATGTAGGAAGATGGACAACCGAAACCAATAACTACTTTACATTCATTGATAACCAAGGAGAAAACAGAGGTATTGATGATGAAATTAATCCTGATAAAGAAACTCCCGAATTCTATGAACATGGTACGGAAGCGGTTGTAGAAGATCCAAATCATCCGACTTGGGTAACATATAACACAGTTAATGTTTATCACAACGCAGGTTACTATATTATAGGTGGTGACGGACCTCAAACAATCAACGGCGGTAATGGCGACGATGTAATCTATGGTGATAATATCGGACACCATGACGAAAACGGTAACTGGGTTGAAGTTCAAACGGGCGGAGACGACAAAATATATGCAGGAGCAGGCGACGATTTTGTTGTCGGCGGAAAAGGCGATGATTTCATTGATGGCGGTGACGGTCAAAATGTGTTATACGGTGGTGAAGGTAACGACACTCTTATTGCAGGAAGTCCTATCAATACAACTGTTGATCAATACGGAGATGTTTATAGAGGAAACGGAAACGCTTATGCTTATGGAGAAGAAGGGAATGATGTACTTTATTCACAAGCGGTATTAAAGAATGACGGAACAATAAATGAAGAAGCATCAAACGCATATCTTGCAGAAGGAACCGGTGAGGGTACTCAATATCTCTATGGCGGCGAAGGCGATGATACAATAATTGCAAACAGTTACAGACAAAAAGTTTATGCAGGGGCAGGTAACGATACTGTAAAATTCTATAATGATAATAATTCACAAATGGCAATATCCAACTTTGATTATAACGAAAATCAAATTTATTTAGGTGAAGGTAATGACAAATTTTACGCATACGGAAACGGAGGTTACGGAGTTAGTGCCGGTAGCGGAGATAACATAATCGATGCAAGAGGCTCATCTGCAGTAGCATTTATTCAGGGCGGAACCGGAAAAGATGAAATTTACGGCGGTTCGGGGAAAGAATATATTAATACCGGACTCGGAAGTTCAATAGTAGATGCAGGTGATGGGGATGATGTGATATACGGCGGCACAGGAGAATATTACAGTGCTTATGATATGCATAAATCAGATGAAGTTCACGGCGGAAAAGGAAACGATACAATAGAACTGTTTGGTAAAAGTAAAGCCTTTGGTGATGAAGGTGATGATATTATCTCTCTTGACGGAGGCAGACAAAATGTTCCTTCTGCCTTGACTATTGACGGCGGAACAGGAAATGATATATACAGAGGAAACGCAGTTAATGGTGTTAATACTATTATTGCAAGTGAAGGTAACGATATAATTCAGTTCTTTAACGTATCTCCAAAATGCTTTAAAGCATACAGAAAAGGCGATGATTTCATAATAGAAAAATCAGATGAAATCGATACAAATTCAGGTTGGACAGTGTTAAAAGATTACTATAAAGCATCCGAACAGGCTAAATTTAATAATTGGACTGTTGAAACATATTCGGATGACCAAAGAGGTCCTCAAAGGGGCAAGTTTACAATGTCTGAATTTGTTAACTATATTTCCGGAAATGTTCAAATTATTACAAGCGGAATCGGGACAAATGGCAATGATTATATAGAAGCGGCTGATTCGGTTAAAGATATTGACGGAAAAGCAGGTAATGATAATATTATTGCAGGTCAGAATGCAGAAACTATAAAAGGCGGTGCGGGTGACGATTATATTTTGGGTTCAAACAGTTATAATCAGCAGATTATACTTGGGGACTCAGGAAATGCAACTATAGAAGGAACAGAAAACATTGGTTATTCTGCATACAAGACGACTTATAATTCACCTGTCGATAATTCGGGTGACGGTAATGATAACATTATATCTTTTGCAAATCAAAGTTTTATCTTTGGAGAAGGCGGAGATGACACAATTAGCGTTGAAAATGGCACGGCTCATATTTGGGGCGGAGCCGGAAAGGATAAAATTACAACCGGCTATAATGGAAGTGATTACGGCGGTTATGCCAAAGAAATACATGGTGAAGGCGGTGACGATTATATCAAAGCCAGAGCGGGATTTATTGATGGCGGAATAGGTGATGACACTATTGTACAAAAATCTTATGGTATGAGTTACAGTACTATACTGCAAATCCTGAAAGATAAATATGGTGCAACAAATGAATGGATAAATAAACTCTATAGTGATGAAAACAGTATTTCCCAAAAATCTTATCAGGTTGGTAAGGCATACGAAGAAGGTATTGCGGATACACAAAATAAAATCAGGGAATATAAATATGCCATTCAATACTGCGAAACAAACGGCATAGATTGGTATGGAAATACTTCTCTGAATGAATGGAAACGCAAACTCGCTAACTGTGAAGCAAGTTATAACGGTTTGAAAAAAACGTATGAAGATTTGGAACAAGCCGTAACAGCTGCTTACAATGCTGATGTTGCAGCAAATAATAACGAATCTTTGAACGGTATAAAAGGTTCTAAAGATTTATATATAGATGCAATGCTGAGTACAACTTCAACCGAAGAAGAAAAAGTTGCAGCAAAAGAAGTCTACGAACATAATAAATTGGTTGTTAAAACATATAAAGAATTTGTAGATAACTATGATAAACTCACTTATTCAGGCTGGGATTATGTAAATGGAACAAGTTATAACTTCCGTGCAGAGGGCGATAAATCATATTGGGAAAACAAACTTGCAGAAGCCGAACTTACGCTGGATGGTGTAACAGGAACAAAAACGGCGTATGATAACCTATACGCAACAAGAGAATATGCAAACTACAATTCCGAACAAACAAAATTGAATAATTATCAAACATATCTCGGTATTCTTAATAACGGCGGAACTTCAGCAGATTATACGGGTCCTGCATATACTGACATACATATAGATAGTTGGTTTAACAGAGCAGAACTTTTATCTGATAATATATTAGGCTGTTTTGGTACTAAAAATACGTATGAATTAATAAAAAGTTATGTAGAAAATTATGATAATAACGAATGGCAGCCTGATAATTATGTTTCACCTGTAGATGCACAAACAGCAGAACCATTATATACAAACTACAGAGAAGAGGGTGATAAGGCATACTGGCAGAATAAAATGCAGCAAGCAAAAGAAGTCTATGAAAACGATTTTTACTTGTATAATTTATACAGTACCTATGCTGAATTCTATTTTGATGAAGAGTTTAATGACCCTAATTACGCTGTTCATACTCTTATAAAATTAAACGATGGTACAACTGCTGCTTACGTTTCATTCAGGCAGGAAGCAGAAGAAAATTACTCAGGATACTATGAAGGAACTCCTTCCGGATATTGGTCAAGATTGGCAAGCCTAATTTCTAATCGTATTAATGGTACAAGAGGAACTCAGGCTGTCACGGATGAAATGTATATGAGATATTCGGGCGGCGGACTTCCATACAGTTCATACAAGATGTGGGCAGAAGAAAATGACAGAAATATAGATGAATACAATGAATACAAAGATTTTTATGAAAACTACAATGCGCCGACAGCAGAGATTTTAAGAGAATATTCCGGTTATATAGGACACTATACCGCGGAAAATCTGAACGGTTATATACCTGATATTCAAAGTTTAATTGACGGTTCAGGTGCAACGTACTTGAGATTGAAATCTGAACTTGATGCTATGATAGCCGATTATATAGCAAATGCTCCCGGAGCAACCGAACACGATAAACAAATTGCACTCAGAATAATGACACACAATCAAGATGATATTATTCTGGGTGGTGCAGGTGATGATACCATAACAATAGGACATACAGACGAAGGTGAAGATACTTCAACAAGTTCTGTTATTGCCATGGGCGAAGAAGGGGATGATACCTATATTATAGAAGGTGGTTATGCTGACGGATACGGCACATACAACAATCCAAGGATAGAAATATACGATACGGAAGGCACAAATACAATCAAGTTTAATAATGAGAACTTCAAATCAGGCAATATCGGAATGTATGCGAATATTGAACTTGTAAAGGATGAAAATGGTAATTTAGTCAAAGATGAAAACGGAAATTATTGTTATGAACTTAAAAACTTTGGTCCGTCATATACAGAATCAGGTTCAAGTACAAATAATGTTGCATATAATCTAGAAAGAACCCCTTTATATAACGGTGATGCAGGATATGCAATTGTATTTGTAGATAACGAAAGTTTCAAAGATGCGGGCAACCAGTTCAACTATGGCGGATTATCAAATAATTCTCAGGAAGGTGTAAAATTTGATGTTGATACATTAGATCATCTTGACTATATCTGGTCAAACGACGGTAAATATATCACAAAAGCACAAATGCAGGCGGCTATACAAAATACTGCAAACTGGCTGGCTGAACACGGCTATGACAGTTTTATGAATGCACTCGACAGAAGCGATGATTTAAACCAAAGACCTCAAATATTAAACATCCTAAGAAACTTTGAAAACTTGGGTTCGCTGGAATGGATTACACCGACCGAAAAAAATGGAGAACCAACAAATGAAGATATTATTGTTCCGGTGACAGAAGGCTTAACGGGAACCGATGCAAATGATACTCTTGTTATCAATTCAGCACCGGAACTTGTAGAAGGTGAATTAAATAATGTTATCGACCTTAAACAGGGTAATGATAAAGTAACATTTGAGGGTGCTTTTGGTAATTATGTCATTAAATCATCTTCAACAGTCGATAACGCCGGAGTCGCAAGACAATCGGATATCATTTCTCTTGCGGGTTACAGCGTAAAAGACGGAACTTTGAAGTTCTCTCAGGCCGGCAGCAATCTTTTGCTGACTGCATATTCTGATGCAGATGCCCCAGATAGTGCGGTCGGTACAATTACTTATAAAGATTTCTTGAGTGGCGAATACTCATTGAGAAGTTTTGTATTAAGAGTTGATGATCATGATTACCTTGTATCCAAGGAAACAGCATCACTGCAAGAAAATGACGGTTCAAACACAACAAGTTTGAGAATTAATGATGACTCCAATTCTTACTATAATATAAGATTTGTCGAAAGCACTGACGGAAGCAAGGTTATGCTTGATACCAACGGAAAACGAGCGTACTACTATATATTGGGTGATACTCCGTTATCTCTAGGGTGGGTAAAAGACGGTGAACCGGTTGAAGTATTTTCTCAAGGTGATACTGATGACAGATATAATCAAGGATTAACGTCTGATATAAACCTTACAATTCACGATGCAGGCGGCAGCAATGAACTTGATATTGCTAATGCTTCCTGGGACGGTAAAAGTGCTGTTACTGACAACAAGTTTAGGTTGTTCTTTGATGTGGATACTGAAGGTAATGTATCGCAAACAAAACACATAGTATGGCAGGAAAGATTTATGCCTTATGAAACGGTATTGAAAAAATACGGCAACGGTGATAATGCATATTATCGTGAAGAAAAAGTAAATTACTATGATACGGATAATCTTCTCAAACTTCTTAATAATGACACCGAACACATGGCAGGCGTTTTGTCATTCGATGGCAATCTGAAACGTATTCAGACAGATGACAGACGAGACCACAGTGAAAGAATTGTGTACGAAGAAGATGTTGATGCTTCCGTATTACCGGAAAAATACATAAGAAGTATTACAACGGATGTTGTTCCTTGGTTAAAAGAAAACAATTTCGAAAGTGTTTCCGATGCGTTGACCAAACTGAAAGCAGATATCTCGGCTAAACAGGCACTTATGGAAACGGTTGAAGTAGATGGCGAAGAATTTACAAATTATTCTAATTCTATTAAGGCAGACAATGCCAAAATTGATGAACTCTTGGGCTATTTTGATATAGGTTATGGCGATGCGTTATTCAGAAATCTGTATGGAGATGAGAGAAATAATAACCTTGTTGCAGGCTCAAATACAGTACGTATTGATGGCGATAAAGGTGATGACACTATTAATGTAAGCGGTGGATCAAGCCTATATTCGAACACAAACAGAAACATATTTTACTCATTTGTCAGAGGTGATGGTCACGATACTCTTATTGAAGCTCACAATACCGATAAAATCTATGTCGATAAAGCTGATGAAACGATGTTTACCAAACTTCGTGCATCAGGCTGGGATTTGAAAATTGAATTCTATTCTGATAATGAATCAACTGAAAATCCACAAGGTTCTATCACGCTAAAAGATTACTTTAAGCACTTAGAAGATAAGAGAATCGATAATCTTGTAATTCAATCAACGGGTAATGAGAATGAAGTCCTTTCAATAAAAGAACTTCTTACAACCAACCTGATTAATGATAACGTATTCTTCTCTACAAAAGCCAGTGATAATTTTACAGGCGGTACGAGTGACAGAGTTATTTATATCGGAGATGATAACTACAACACAAGTGATGTAATTGAAAACTCATCAGGTAATGACACAATCTATATTTCTAATGATGAGGCAAATACGACCGTACATATCAAATACACTGTAGGTAACGGTGGCGAGGATGTTATTGCGGGATACACTTGGGGTACAGGTTTGCTCGTTGACTTTGCCGATACTAATGCTCAGACTGAATATCGTCAAATTGGCAATGATATGAAGATGGTATTCTTTATGGGTGATGGTGAGGATAAGCACAAAGTGGGTTCAATAACTTTCAAAGATTATTATGACGGTAAATTCCACATATTAGGTGTTATGAGTGACAATGGTCAATTTATTTTCAAGCATGGTACAAATGAAAATGCTGTTGATACGAAAGTTGTTGCATCAACTCTGCTAGAAAATTACAGATTACTTGGCGGAAGTTTGGAAGATAACAACGATGCTCCTTACTTTAATGAAACTGTTGCAGAGGCAAATGCAGTTATACCGAGTGATGCGGTTCAAAATACTCTTGTATTCAATGATGTTGAATCCTTCAGAGATTTAAGTTTTGCAATAAGCGGCAATGATTTGGTAATTACTCATAACGACAAAACAACAACAATTGCTGATTATACTGTGGGAACTGCAAAAATAACGCATTTAAGAGTAGGCAATCTAATTAAAGACTTGAATGACAACAGGTCATTACAAAATCTTGATTTGGATACTCCTGTGATAAACGAAGCAGATTCATACAATCAAGTGGCTGCAGCAGCAGGTACAATCAACGGAACAGACAATGCTGATATTATAGAAGTTCCGAACAACTTTAACGGTGTTGAAAAGATTTCGGCAGGCGGCGGTAATGATAAAATAGTTGTCACTAACAATAATATTAATATTGATGCAGGCTGGGGTAATGATATACTTTCAGTTACCGGTTCAGGTAATACCATAAGAGGTAACAGAGGTAACGATATGATTAATGTTATCGCTGCTAACGGTCAAACAAACACTATCATATTTGATGATAATACTTATGGAGAATGGGGCGGCAGCAGTTATAACGGAAATGATATTGTTAATGCAAAGGGCGGAAATCTTAAGATGATATTCTCAGATCTTTATCTGACAGATTTTAAACTTGCAAGAGTCGGCAACAATTTGGCAGTAAGATACAATAATTGCAACAATACCGTATTTATCAAGGATTACTTCTTAAATGATGCTAAAAATCCTGAGGTTGCAAATATTTCGCTTATATCTCACAAAAATAATGCTGAAATATCACTTGAAGATTTGATTACTCAAAACTATTCTTCAACAACAGGCTTGTATGAAGTTTGGGGAACCGATGGTGATGACAAATTTATTCACGCAAATCTGAATAACCAATCTGTTACTTATGACTTTAAGAAAGGTAACGACATATTGGAATTTGTTAATATATCCGAAAGCAACAAGGATGGTATTAACAGGTATGCAACAGTTAACTCCGCTGCCGTAACCGATAAATATGGTAACATACAGAACAAAGATACGCTTATTATGGGAGGTTATCACGACGGCAGCAGCGGATATGCAAACAAACACAGATACGGTTTGGGAAATGATGGCGCAATAACGGTTACCACAATACATGATAAGACATACAACAGTCATAAGAAAATTGTTACTGAAGTTACCTATAATGACTTCCTGAATAAAGAAAACGGTAATTGGAAAACTGCCGACCTTCAGGTTAAAGACTTCGGTAATGATGAAAATCCTTATCAGATAAAGAGGTATGACAGCGTTCAAAATATTGATACATATAAGTCATACAGTAATGATGTAACAAACACTTATGAAAAAGTTGAAGCCATCTATATTAAAGCAAGTTCCTGTACAAGCAATATTACGGATACAACAAGTTATGAAACAAAGAGCATTATAACAGACGGCGGAGCAAACTTGAATTACACTTCAACAGATGGCGGTGATATCGTTCTTACAAATTCCACAAATTCAGATGATATCTATAACATAGGCGGTTTTAGTGATACTACATATATTAAAGACAATGGCGGCGATGATATTCTTAATTTGACGAATTTAAGATATGACGCTGAAATGGATGCACAATATCCTACATACGGATATAATGAACTAAAAAATCTGTATCTTGCATTTAATGTCGATAAAAACGGCAATACAGATGATACTTTTGTGTTAACGAAAACTTTAAGTTCATCTAACCAAATCTGGTACGCAGGAGAATATTTGGGAGGTAAAATAGATTTTGCCGATACAAACTACAGTTTAATCATAGATGCTGCAAGAACTGATGCTCAAGTATCAAATGACAACCTCGGTATTGAAACTGTTTCTGCATCGACAGAAGTGGTTAAAGGTTATGATGATTACGGTTATGCTATATATGAAAACCAAGAAATCTGTAAAATTGACATAAACAGTTGGTACAGCACTATTAAGGGAGAAGTTGTCTCTTGGCTTAATAAAAATGATTATAGTTCAACCGCACAGGTATTCGGTTTTGATACAAGTAACAATGCTAATAATCAGGCAGTTGAGGCTCTTTGTGCAATATATGACAAATATACCGCAAATGACTTTAAAGCATTGGCATAAACGTTAAATAATAGATATGACAAGTTAAACAGATAAAATGTATCTGTTTGACTTGTTGTTAAATATTTACTAAATGTAACAAAATTTTAATGTTTCCCCCTTTATTCCTAAAGTTTTTTAAAAAAATGTCGTAATATAAATAAGCAAGCATTATAAAAACTATGGAGAATTAATATATGATTTCCGGTCTTAACTCGGGTATGTCGTTGGATGAACTTAAAAATTTATATAATCAAAAAAAAGCAAATGTAAGTGATAAGCAAAATACATCCGGTGCAGCCGAGAATAATAAACAAACTGCGGAGACGAACAAATCTGCCGCAGAAAGAAATCTTACTGCTGCAAACACAAATAAGAGTAATGCGGATTCAGTATTAGAAAGAGCCCAAAATTCATTAAATCAAGCAGAACAAAATTGTAACAGTATAAGAACAGAATTACAAAATGTCAGCAATTTGCTGAATAATCCGAATTTGGATGATGCAATGAAACAAACTTTACAGGAAAACTATAACCGCATTAGTGAAAAGTTAAATCAAGCAGAACAGGAAAGACAAACCGCTCAGGCAGAATTAGAGAAAGCCAAAGCGGCTGCTGACAAAGCGGCAGAAGATGTTACAACCAAGGAAAATGAACTTGCAAATGCCGAAGCCGAACTTTCAAATGCGCAGGCTGCTTGTGAGCAGGCAAAAGCAGAATTAGAAACGGCAGAAGAAGAGTTAGATGAGATTCAGGCAGCAATTGAGGAGGCAGAGGCATTGGCTGCATTAGAAGCAGCCCAAGCGGCTGCACACATGTCAGAAGAACAAGCCCTGCAGGAAGGTTATACAATCCTCAAAACAGTTGATGATTTACGGAGTATGGCAACAAACCCGAGCGGTAAATATATATTAATGAACGATATTGACGTTTCGGGAATCGATTGGATTCCTATTTGCGGTGAAGAAAATCCGTTTACCGGAAAACTGGACGGTAACGGTTACAGCATAATAAATTTGACTATTACAGCAGGTGAAGGTTCTGAAAATGTCGGATTTTTTGGCGTAACGGAAAATGCAGAGATAACGGATATTAGATTTTTAGATGCAAATATAAATGCAGACATAGATGATTCGGCATTTGTAGGTATTATAGCCGGAACGGCAAGAGGGACTCAATTCAGCAATATTGAAGTTACAGGAAATGTTTCTGGGTATGAAAGTGTGGGCGGTATCGCCGGAAAAATTGATGACAACAGTTACATTGACGAACACGGTGATGTCCATATCGTGGGCAATAGTTCATTAACGGATATTAATACAAATGTTGACATAAACTCTCAGTATTATGCCGGCGGAATTGTTGGTTCGGTAACTGCTTCTAATACAGGAGAAGGTGTTGCAACAAG